>CANMHZ010000051.1 GCA_947497635.1 Helicobacteraceae bacterium
GATGGGGCAACACGCCTCGTTATCACCAAAGGACTAGGTTACATTCAGCGCACGGATGAAGAAAACCCCATTGATTTTATGATGCAACAAGAGCGTCGCAGTGCTGTCCTCGTTCTCTCAGGAGCATTGTTCACGGCATTGCTCTCCGCATCATGCTGTTTGGTTCCAACGCTGTTTATGGTGTTTGGGATCTCTTTCGCAGGAATTATCAATGTTCCCGAGTTGAACAGTTACCGCTGGATTTTTACTACTGTTGCTGTCGTGATGCTCTCTATAGGCTTTTACCAAATGGTGATTAAAAAGCAAATCGAATGCGATTGTGAACCGAGTTTAACCTCTAAAATCTTAATAACTCTTTTTTGGGCACTGTTCCTCTTTAGCCTTGCCGCCCTTTTTTATCCCTATTATGAGGGTTTACTATGGGGAGAATAATTTTAGGATTATTGCTGTTAACCTCTCTTGTCTATTCGAGAGAATGGAGTCTTCATATTAGTGGAATGCACTGTATCGCCTGCACGCTAGCAGTCAAAAAAGCACTATTAAGCGTTCACGGTGTTCAAGAAGCAAAAGTGAATTTTAAAAATGAGAGTGCTTTTGTGAATGCAGAGGATAGAGTTAATTTAAAAATGATGCAAGACGCCGTAGCCCAGACGGGCTATACGGCGAGCGTGGTGGCGAAATAGTTTATGCCCAGTAAAATCAACCCAACTTACACTTCGGATTAAGTGCTTTTGCAATCATTTGATGAAGACATCTGACCCGTATGGTGTGCAGTCTTTTGTCGTATTTTACACTTTTTACGCTACACTTTTATTATCAAAGGTAGCTCTTTGTGTGTGTAAGCCATTTGCTCATGGGTACTTGCAACAATTAAGCCTCACTGCTCTTTATGGGTAGTGGGGCTTTTTTGGTTTTATGGTTGGGTTGATATACGTTATATTCGCATACGTTAAATAAGCTACAACTCACGGGATTTGCTACCCCGTGGGCTTTCATATTGCCACCATGTTTTCCTCTCTTCAAGCTATTCCTTCGTCTGTACTAATCATTGGCGATTTCCAACATCATTAAATGATTAGCCGATCACAATAAATGTGCGTATCCATCTAGGAAATGCTTTCTCTAATTCTTCTTTATTGACAATTCTAAAAAATCATACAAAAGTTATCATCTGAAGCTAATTTTTTATCTGGGGCATCGTAAAGAAGTCTATTGACATTTAACGCCTGACCCGTATGGATAGCAATCTTAATAAGGCGCAAAGAAACATATCCGATTAAATCCAAAAAGCTGAATATATGAAGTTCAAGTATGCTAGAATCAATGTGATTAAAAAAAGGTTTTTTCTAATACATATTTTCTTAAAATAAGTGTTTTAATTAACTTTTACAAGTAAATAAGGTGGAGAAATGAAAAAAATTAGATCATTGTTTTTAAGTGTTGGAACCCTTCTTATGTTATCTTTTGGATTTGGCGGATGTACTTCCATGGAAATGAAAACTGTGCATATTCCTGAATTTAATAAAATTAGCAAGGCGGAAGTTGGAGAGAATATGTATCAAAAAATTTATGCCTACTTTTCTCATGATAAATCCGTTAAGTTGCAGAAACCAGTCGGTATAAAAAAACTCGGAGTAGATTTTTTACCAAATGATGAATTTGAATTAGTTAAATTAGAATCAGGAGATATTGCTGGGTATAGTCGAGGAATTTATTTTGTAGATAATAACAATACTGGTTTATTTACTTATGTAATGACTTCAATTTTACCTGGTTTAACACAAAAATATTTTCTCGATGAACCAGTCAAATATGATATAATCGCTGCGAAGCCAGAGATATATGGAGCTGATTCATATAAAAAAGATGCATTATATCAAGGTAAAATTGGAAATAAAATAAATATATCATTTAGAGAATTTTATAATGGTGTAGCTAGACCTGCATTCACGCAAAATATTGAATATGAGTTAGATGCTAATGGTACAGCAGTTATTGGCTTTCAAGGGTTGAGAATGAATGTTATTAAAGCAAGCAACGTAGATATTGAGTATGTAGTAGTCAAGGGATATGCTGATTCACTTTAATAAGCCGTTTAGGAATGATCTTAAACTAAACCTCTCTTGCTCTCAACCTTCAGTTTGGGGAGTGTATACCATAACATGTCTGCATTCCCAAGGAGGATATTGGAAACGAGAAGAAATGCCTTAGCCCAAATAGGCGGGCAGCTCCGCTTGCTATGCAGGCGGGATAAACAAATTCCTCATGTATAATTTCACCACTCTTCAGAGGGTGTCAAACTGTTCAAGATATTTGACTGTATCTTCCAGAGCCCATTCAACTTCTTTAATACTTCTTTAACACTTATGGAATATAATGCGAGTCTAATTTCCTTCGGGACTGCCCTCTTGGTTTCCAAGAGGGATAAAAACTCTCAAAAATCAAGTAAATTCTTCAAATCGTCTTTTAAAAGTTTGAAATCTTCTTCTTTAATCATACCTATTTTTTTAGCCAATCGTTTTGCGTCATACACTTTTGCTTGCACTAAAAGAGCGGTACTCTTCTGATTTGGGAGTAATTCAAATTCAAAGAAAAAGCTTCCTGTTCTACTTTTTGTAGAAAGCGGAACTCCAAAAAATAGATTTTTGTTCAGCTTTTTAATAATCAAAACAGGTCTTGCAAAATCAACACCTTTACCATTTTGCTCGAATCCGACATTCTCACCAACACTTGCCCAATAAATTTCTCGTTCTTTAAACTGGATGATATTACTTCTTGTAACAACTTGTTTTTTAACTTCATTCCACTCGTCAAATTTTTTCATTATTACCTCGCATGGATTCAATTAAATTTACACCCCATGATTCTGATCCCAAATCCGAATATGCAACCTGTCTGAATAGATAAACCCTCTCCGTTTGCAAAACTCGATCACCGCTTCACAATTGGCTTCAATATGGGCTTTGTCACCGCCTAGAGGCATACAATAAACGGGAGTATACGGGTGCGCTGCAATAATCGCATCGATTTCCGACTCAATATGGCTGACCAATGAAGGTTCATCCACGGTGAATTTAAAAAAACTCTCTTTGGCATGCGCAATAATTGTGCTATACATATCAGGTTTTAGTCGTCGATGTGTAGGCTCACCGCTATTGGAGAGTTTGACTGACAACGCATACGTTGCTTGCGCATAAAAGGGGTACGGTTTGAAATCGGGGGCAATCGTCCCATTCGTCTCAAACGTCACGCGATGTCCGCTGGAAATAAGGTGCTCAATAAACTCAACGAAAATCGGTTCATTCGCATAGATCAGAGGTTCACCTCCTGTGAGGACAACATCGACGTGAGGAGGGAGACGATAGCCGTTCATGATCCAAATAAGACTTTGAAGCTCTTCAATCTCCATCCACAAATCGCCAAACCCTTTGCGATCAACAGCATAGACCGTATCGCATCCGAGTACCTCTTCCCCTTTGGGTGTTTTTTCGATACATCCGAACCCCTCACATTTGAGGTTGCACCCTCCAAATCGGAAAAAGAGGGAGGGGACTCCTGTGTATTTTCCCTCACCTTGGATGGAATAAAAATGTTCGACTAAGTAGAGCATATTTCACCCTCCCGTTTCATAAAATGCCCGTTTAGAGAGTTCCCCATCAGGATCAGACCAACGGTTTTTCTCAGGTTTAGTACGGATAACCTCTTTGAGGACTAAAGTTGCTTCTTTTATATCACCGCGTCGTACGGCATCCCGAACCGACATTGCCTCATCAAAATAAAGACATGGGATCAAATTCCCCTCAGCGGTGAGACGGATACGGTTGCATTTGGCACAAAAATCGTCTTTATGCGGTTCAATAATCCCAAACACATACCCATCATCAAGGCGATAGTAGTGCGATGGTGAATGACCATCAAATCCTTCGTCATAATAGGGATAGCGACTGCCAATAATTTCGAGAAGTTCATCATTTTGCATCCCGCGAATATCAACCTCTGCGTGAACATTTTCCATATATTCGATGAAACGAACCGACATCTTACGCTCTTTACAAAACTCTAAGACATCTAATATTTCATTATCGTTCATCCCTTTCATCGGAACCATATTTACTTTGACTCGAAATCCGACACGTAATGCCTCTTCAATTCCTGCTAATACGTGACTTAAGACATCTTTTTTGGCAATCTTCTCCGCCACATCAGGGATTAACGAATCGATAGAGACATTGAGTCGGCGAAGTCCTGCATCATAGAGTTTTTGTGCCGCCCCTTTGAGCAAATACGCATTGGTTGTCATCGCCAAATCAATGCCACTATTGTAGTCATGAATCATTTTGATAAATTTATCAAGGTCTTCACGAAGAAGAGGTTCACCACCCGTTATACGGATTTTTTTAACTCCTTCATCAATGGAAACTTTGATAAATGCAAACAACTCTTCAAAATTGAGAAGGTTCTCTTTGGGTACCCATGAAAACGGTTTTTCGGGCATACAATACTGACATCGAAAATTACACCGCTCCGTTACCGAAACGCGCAAGTAATCGACGGTTCTCCCATAGCTATCTATTAACACGACTATCCTTGAAAATTCCTATAATAAGGAGCGATACGGGATGATAGCTAAAAGTAGTTTGTAGTTTTATTTAGTAGGGGAATTAGAGGAGAAACCCCATAAAAAGGGGTGACTTTTTTACCAGCCGCGTACAACTGAGTGACACGCAGTACATGCGTTCACGATCTCAGAGTAGGACTGATGAGCTTTTGAATACTCTTTTTTATCCAATGACTTAAGTACGTTATTGGATGCTGTATCAATACGTTGAGACGCATTGAATGCAATATTATTCAAATGTTGTTTATCTTTAGGGAGATATTTTTTTGTCTCATCCTTATTGTGAAAAAGGGCATTTGCTTTTTGAATATCAGAAACCCCTTCTTTGATCAAAGTAGGAGTATTGTATAAAAACCCTTTTTGGATATTATTCAACCCTTTTTCCATTTGACCCATATTTGATACCAACACATCGTTTGCCATTAGACCGGCACTTAGAAGTGCCGATAATGCTAGAATTTTTACTATTTTCATCCATTACTCCTTAGTGTACTTCAGACCAAATTTTGCGTTTCCACAAATAGGCGAGCATAGCGAATATAAAAGTATAAATCATTACATTAATACCAGTAGCTTCACGTTCTGCTTTTTTACGGTCACCCGTCTCTTCCATATAGGCAATGACTTCTTCTTGCGCTTTTTCATTTAGACCAACGCGTGGCATAGATGTTCCCGCCAACAATACTTGAGGATCATTGATAAATCCATGGAGATAGTGCTCACCACGACTTTTGATATATTGAGACAAATCAGGAGGAGTTGCACCCATATAGGTTTTGATAGTATCAACAGGAGTTGTCGCTTCAAGTTGACCATATTTCATACTGTGACAACGTCCGCAAGCCGCTTCAAATGACGCTTTGTTAGCCTCTGAACCTTCTTTTACTTTTGGAGAAATAGACTGAAGATAGGCTACAACATCCATAATTTCTTGTCCAGTCATCCAGTTGTACGATGGCATTGGGAATGTTTTGGTTCCCCCTACTGGATATTTATGACTAAGATGCATAGCACTTACAGGATCAAAAATGAAATTTGCCAAGTAGTTTTTGTCATACATACGTCCTGCATGACTTAAATCAGGCGGTACAACTCCATAACTTGCTGCTGCATCAGCATTAGGCATCATAGCAGGGTGACCTGCTTTTTCAATGGCGTGACAAGCGATACAGTTGGCTTCAACCAATACTTGACCATTGGTAACGTTACCCGCTAATTTTGTATCAACGTTTTTGAGATCACTAAAGGTGAAATCGGCTGCTTTAACCTCAGGGTGCATTACATGATGAGCATACGGCTCAATCCCATAATAAGTGATACCGACGAGAGTAGCAATAACTGCTAAAATTTTTAACTCTTTCATTATTTGCCCCCTACTTTTTTGGCTTCTGCTTTTGTAATAAACGGCAATGCAATAAATAGCACCAAGAACGTCATAGAAGATACGAATCCTACCCACGCATTAGCACCGGTTGGAGGCAATTTACCGTATACGGTAAGGACAATCAAATCTGCTATCAAGAACCAAAACCAGTATTTGAAATACGGACGTTGGTTAGCCGGTTTTACCATTGGTGAGCGATCCAACCATGGCATTACAAAGAAAATAGCATTCGCAATAGCAAACGCAATAAGACCTAACGATTTTCCTGAAACACCAGCGATTTCAAAGAAGAATCCACGTAACACTTCATAACTCCACAAGAAATACCACTCAGGATAGATGTGTGCTGGTGTTTTAAGACCATCCGCTTTATCAAAATTGACGGGATCCATCGCAAAATCGTAATGGAAGAATGTCAAATAAAAGAAAAAGAGTAAGAAAAAGCCTAAAACAAAAAAGTCTTTTGACAAAAATACTGGCCAAAAAGGGACAACTTTAGATCCTTTTTTATCACCTGCAAGATATTTATCTGCCTCTTTATCGAAATCAAAGAACTCACCCTCTTCGTTATTAACGTGAGGAAAACGAAGTGCATAAAAGTGAACAACAATAGCCCCAAGAATAGCCATAGGGATCAATAATACGTGAAGCATAAAGAAACGGGTCAATGTTGAATCAGAAACATAGAAGTTACCACGAATCCAAACAACCAAATCACCACCGATAACAGGAATACCACCAAAAATTTCGGTAATAACGTAGGCTGCCCAATACGACATTTGTCCCCATGGAAGCATATATCCGCTGAATCCTTCTGCTGAGAAAAGGACGAATAAAAGCATCCCTGAAATCCAGATCAATTCACGCCCTTTTTTATAAGAACCGTAATAGATACCCGTAAACATATGGATGTAAATGATCAAGAAGACAACGGATGCACCCACAGCGTGAATATGTCGGAACAACCATCCGTAACCGACCTCTTGCATAATCGTGTAGTTAACACTGTCAAACGCCATATTCATATCAGGCTTATAATACATAAGGAGGAAAATTCCTGAAACCAAAAGAATCGTGAACATAACGGTCAGTAAAACACCCATTGCCCACAAAAAGTTAATATTTTTAGGAATCCAATACTCCGTCATCATCACTTTTACGAATTTATCAATTCCTAAACGCTGATCAAACCACTCGTACAACGAATCTGCTTGTTTAAACTCTGCCATCTTATGCTCCTCCTGCTTTTGCCATCATAGCTTTGTACTCAGGACCTTCTTCACCAAGAACAAGGGTTGTTCCGTCAATTTTAAAGGGAGGAAGATCAAGTGGACGAGGAGGAGGTCCAAATTTATTAACACCAGCAGATGTAAACTCACCACCGTGACAAGCACATTTAAAATCTTTTTGATCGGCACGATACGCTGGAATACAGCCCAAATGGGTACATAACCCAATCATAACCGAGTAATAGTGATCTCCAACTTTAACACTGCGTCCATCAGTTGGTTTCATATCTTCGGTATATTTAAGAATAAATATTGGTTTACCGCGCCATACAGCGATTTCCAATTTGTTGGCTTCAAGTGCGGATACGTCAACAGTCGTAAAACCAGCTGACATAACACTTGGAAGCGGATCCCA
>CANMHZ010000052.1 GCA_947497635.1 Helicobacteraceae bacterium
CTTCGTCAATTGGATACTCGTATTACGGCTTCGCGCCGTCTGGTCTTTATGCCGTATGGGATAGGGGTCAATTCGTTAGAGATCAAAAATCTTTCCCAGCGGATGGAGTGGGTGTATGCCCTTGGATTTCGTAATCCTCACATGACCCATTTGTGTGAAAAAGCAGATGAGATAGAGACGTTCTATCATGAGATGCGCATTGAGCGGGATAATTTTGCGATGCTGTTGGATGGGATGGTGATCAAAGTTGATTCGATTGCTGTGCAAGATGAACTGGGATATACGGTGAAAAATCCCCGTTGGGCAGCAGCGTATAAATTTCCCGCTATCGAGAAGCTAACAACCCTCAAAGAGGTGATCTTGCAAGTAGGGCGTAGTGGTGTGGTTACTCCTGTGGCGATTGTTGAGCCTGTCTCTATCGAGGGGGTTGTGGTTGAACGCTCAACACTTCATAATTTCGATGAGATAGAGCGTAAAGATATTCGCCTTGGGGATAAAGTGATTATCTTACGTAGCGGTGACGTTATCCCTAAAATCGTGAAAGTCATTACGGCAGAGCGTGACGGAAGTGAACAAGTAATCTCTCGTCCGAAGCAGTGCCCTGTTTGTGACTCTGAACTTCTCGATGAGGGGGCGTTGATCAAATGTCAAAATATGGCGTGTGAAGCGCGGGTGGTCAACTCTATTATCTATTTCGCTTCCAAACAGTGTCTCAATATCGACGGATTGGGGGATAAAATCGTCGAAGCGTTGCATCAATCGGGATTGGTGAAAGAAGTCAGTGATCTTTTTAGTCTCACGATGGAACAGCTTCTTGCGTTGGAAGGGTTCAAAGAGAAAAAGAGCCGTAATCTCATTGATGCTATTGTTGCTATTAAGGGGTGTGATTGTTGGCGTTTTATCAATGCGCTTGGAATTGAGCATATTGGAGAAGTGGCATCGAAGAGTTTGTGTACTGCTTTTGGAACCGCTTTTGATACAGCATCTCGGGAAGAAATTCTGGCTTTGGATGGGTTCGGGGGGGAGATGGTTGAATCCCTTCTTGAATTTGTTCGTGTCAATCAGGATAAAATCGAGAAGTTACGGGATATTTTAGCCCCCGTTTCACTGATAAAAAAAGTAGCGATAGAGAACCCCTTTAAAGATAAAACCGTTGTGGTAACGGGTGCTATGTCGGTACCTCGGGATTCGATAAAAGCGATATTGGAAGAGTTGGGGGCAAAAGTCGCTTCTTCGGTTTCCAAAAAAACTCATTTTGTTATTTACGGTGAAGATGCAGGGAGCAAGTACGATAAAGCGGTAGAGCTTGGAGTACCTCTCCTTACGGAAAGTGAGTTTAGAGCAAACTTATCGTCTTTTTCCGATAGTACTTCGACGGCGCAGGGGAGCAGTGTACATCCAAAAAATAGCCTTTTTGATTAAATAGGCGAGATACCCTTTTACTTTGATCCCTCCTGGTAATACGCCTGCCCCGTATTCACCACCAAGGGCGATCATTACCCCTTGATTTTTAAAATGAAACGGTTGTTTCTCTTCTCCCTTGAGGGAAGCGATAATATTTCGAGCAACGTGTTCACCGCCTCGTTCAGCCAGTTGAGCCGTTGGAGGGATAAATTTACCGTTTGCATCGAGTGCTTGAGTAATATCGCCAATCGCATAAATATTTTGGCATTTTGGTATATTGAGATTCTCATCAACAATTAAATGCCCTTTATTGTTGGTGTCAAATCCTAAATATTGGGTGAGCGTCGATGCGGCAACCCCGCCTGTAAAGATCATAAACTCAAAACTCAATATTTTGCCGTTATCAAGGTGAATTTCATTCTTACATACTTGGCTGATACGGTTGTTATGCCAAACGTGGACACCTAATTTTATGAGTCTCTCGTAAGCGCTATCAATCAAAAATGGATCCATCCCAAAAAGGATGGTGGGGTATGCGTCGATGAGGTAAACGTCGATTCCACGACATCCAAAATTTCCATTTTTATAAAAACGGTTGGCATACGCTGCCATCTCCGCCGCAATTTCAACTCCCGAAAGCCCCGCTCCACCGATAACGATATTAAAAGGCTCCACATCACAACCGTGAGTCTGAGTTTCGATTCGGTTGAGAAGGGCACGCTCAAATTGTTGTTTGAAGTCCAAAGCAGCAGGGAGACTTTTCACCCCATGAGAATGTTCTCGTAGTCCTGCAATAAAATCGGGAAAATAGGTTCGGCTTCCTGTAGCAATAATGAGAGAGTCATACGAAATTTTTTGAGTTGATGTGGAGACGATTGAGGATTCTTTATCAATACCAATGACTTCATCGCATAGAAAATCGACCAAACCAAAACTTTTGCACAATGAGGGAATATCGATCATAACGTGAGACATATCGACTTTATTCGCAATAAAGTCATAAACTTCAGGCTGCATATAATGATAGGAATTTTTATCAATGAGCGTTATTTTAATGTTTGAATTTTTACTAAGGTGTTCTATCGCGCGAATACCGCCATATCCTCCGCCAATAATGACTACGTGAACTGTTTGCATCTGATTCCTTACCCTAAAGCTTTCGCGCAATGGTATCCTAAACAAAGTTATGTCACGATAACGCCTTGCATTAGCATTTTGGAATATTACGCTCATGCAAAAAAAGAGTTGAAAAGTTGGGATATGACCCGAAACTTTTACGAGGATAGTATATGCCTATAAATATGTTAACGAGACTACATGTCAAAAATTTTAAATCTTTGTTAGATACCGAAATTTTATTGAGTAAAAATAGTTTTTTGATTGGCATAAATGGCACAGGGAAAACCAGTATTTTACAAGTAATTGATTTTTTATCAGTTATTTCACGTGGAGAAGGTTCGTTTGAACGGTGGCTTGGAGAGAGAAGTTGGGATCGAAAAGATTTAACTTTTTATGGAACTAAGAAAACATTGATTGAGCTTGAGATTGATTTTAATTTAGAAGGGCAATCCTATCAGTGGAATATGGCTTTTAATAGTCAATCTTTAAAATGTAGTACAGAAAAAATTGTTGTTTTGGATAAAGAGAAAAAAAAAGAAGAACTTTTAACGGTTGATAGTGGCTCTTATAGCATAGGAAAAGGGAAAAAAGAAAAGATAAATTTTAAATATACAGGCTCTATTGTCTCTGGGCTTAAAAAAGAGATATTGGGTGAAGTGTTAATAAAAATACACACTTTTTTCGCTGAGATTCGTTCTGCTGAACTTCTCAGTCCAATTCTTATGAAAAAAAAGGCAAGAGAATCCCATGATGGTATTGGGCTTGGTGGTGAAAAGTTGTCTGCATTTTTAAATGGACTTAATCGTGACAAACAGGAGATCCTTAAAGAAAAGCTCATTAAGTTCTTTCCTCAAATTGAAACCTTTGAAACCTCGTCTTTGCGGTCTGGATGGAAAAAGCTTTCTTTGATTGAGAATTATAGTGGTAATACAATTATCACAGAGAGTACCCATCTCAGCGATGGAATTTTACGTATTTTGGCTATTTTGGCTCAACTTGAGACGACTGAATCGGTGCTTGTGTTTGATGAGATAGAAGATGGGATCAATCAAGAATTTGTCGAAAAACTTGTTGATGTACTGGTAGATTCTCCACATCAAACTATTATAGCTACCCACAGCCCCCTTTTATTGAACTATTTAGAGGATGATACCGCTAAAAAATCTATGTTATTTGTCTATAAAACAAAAGAGGGCGTGACAAAAGTCAAAAATTTCTTTGAAGTTTTAAAAAGTCATCAAGATATTAGTAATCATGAATATGATCTTTTTGGTCCAGGCGAATTGATGCAACGAGTGAATTTGATAGAGTTGACTGAAAAGATCAGAGTGGATGGCTGATGATGAAAATCGCCGTTAGAGGAGAAGGATCAACAGATATTGGTAGTTTACATAATGGTTGCCTTGATAAAGGTCCAATGATTATTTTAATTGAAAAATTGGAGTGTTTCAACCGAATGCTTTCAAATATTGGTTTTGAGGATGGTTTAGATATAAATGATTTTGTAGAATGGATTTATATCCATAAAACTGAAATTGCAGATGCAGAACAAAGTAGAAGATCAATCGTTCTAAGAGGGAAAAAAGAACATCGAGATTCTTATTCGGATTTGTCTGTACTTAAAGGTTTTTATGATAACAGTGAAGCATTCGCTCACATAGCAAAAAATGCAGAAGCTGATTTGGCTGTCTTTTTTGTGGATACTGATAGAGATTGGTGTGAAGATCGTTATAATCAAGTGAAGGCAGGACTTATAAAACATGGCTTTGAGCAAACAGGCATTCCGATGATTCCAGTAAAAATCAGTGAATCTTGGCTTATGTGTTGCTTGTCAGATTATCAAAATTGTCCAAAGCATGAAAATGCTACAACCGATAAAACTAGTCCCCATTATCCAAAAAATATGTGTGAAAATTCAGGACATACACGAGATGAAATAGCTGAAAGTTGTGATCCTAACCGTATCGATATGCCAAGTTTTAACCGCTTTCGGGATGATTTTAAAATCGCTATTAATAGCTTAATGCGATATAAGATTTGTTGATCATGAAAATACAATTTATTTAAAAAACAAGGAGAGTATAAATGCGTTTAGATAGTTATATGGTAGAAATAGGGTTAGTAGAGAGCCGAAATAAAGCACAGCAGTTAATAAAAGACCATGCCGTGAGTGTGGATGGAAAGATTATTGACAAAGTTTCTTTCGAGACCGATGAGACAATGAAAGTAGAGATTGCCGATGTTGCCCTCTATGTGAGTCGTGCCGCGATCAAGCTCAAAGGGTTTCTCCCGTTCACCGAATGGGATTTGAAGGATTTAAACGCTCTTGATATTGGTTCAAGTACAGGAGGTTTTACCCAAGTTCTTTTGGAAGATGGGGTGAAAAGTGTCACCTGTGTCGATGTAGGAAGCGATCAACTTCACCCAACGTTGCGTAGTGATCCTCGTGTAAGTGTCCATGAAAATACCGATATTAGAGTATTTACGAGGGAGTCGCCCTTTGATATTGTCACGTGTGATGTTGCATTTATCCCTCTTGAACTGATTTTAGAATCAATTGACGCTTTAGCATCGAAATACATAGTCGTTTTGTTCAAACCTCAGTTTCAAGTAGGACGTGAAGTGAAACGGGATAAAAACGGGGTCGTCAAAGACAACAGCGCAATAGGTAAAGCAATGATCCGTTTTGAAGATGCGTGTTCTTTGATCGGATGGAAATTAGTTGCCAAAGAGACAGCGCACATAGCAGGCAAAGAAGGAAATCAGGAGACGTGTTATGGGTTTATCAAGGGTTGATAAAACGATGAAATCATGTCCATTGTGTAAAGGTTCTATTGTTGAAGGGATCAGTACCTTCACGACTGATTTAGGTTCGGGCGTGGTTGTCATTCGTGATGTTCCTGCATTCGTTTGTTCTCAATGCGGTGAGGAATGGTTATCGGATACTACAGCCATGAAATTGGAAACTATTATTGAGTCTGCACGTCAAAAACATGTTACCGTCGAAGTGGCACGGTGGAGTGAAGCGGTAGCGTAAGGGGTACTAATTAGAAATTTGGAAGAGTTACTATGAAAAATAAAATAAACGCAATCGCCATCGGTGGATTTGACGGGATGCACGTGGGACATCAGTCTCTTTTTGACCAATTGGGGGAGAATGGGGCTATTGTTGTTATCGAAACAGGATCGGCGAATCTTACCCCTGCACGAGAGCGAGAACACTATAGCCATTATCCGATCTTCTATTATCAGCTAGAAGATATTCGCCATTTGGAAGGGGCAGAATTTGTTGCCTTATTGGTTAAAAAATTCCCGCAACTGCATAAAATTGTCGTCGGGTACGATTTTCATTTTGGGAAAAATCGTCGTTATTCTCATCAGGATTTGAAGACTTTTTTTGACGGGGAAGTTAATATTGTTGATGAGGTAACATTTTGTGGTGATTCTATCCACTCTCACAAAATTCGTGCCAAGCTTCAAATCGGTGACATAGATGGCGCAAATCACTTTTTGGGACATAACTATACGATTAAAGGGTCTATTATCAAAGGGCAGGGGATTGGTTCAAGCGATTTGGTTCCGACCATTAATCTGGAGTGTGAGGGCTATTTGCTTCCTTGCGAAGGGGTATATGCTGCATTGACACGCTTGGGAGATGAGGAACACTACCGCTCTAGTGTTGTTTTTCTGGGACATCGTGTATCAACGGATGGGAATTATGCGATTGAGTCTCATGTTTTGGATGAGGTGAAAGAGAATTATACGTACGCTTCGATTAGTTTTGTCAAATTTTTACGCAAAAATTGTAAGTTTGATTCCCTCGAATCTCTCAAGCTAGCCATCAGTGATGATATATTAAACGCCAAACGTTCATTACGTATCTTGAGTTTATAGGAATTTAATCTCAAAAGAGGTAAAATTCCGTTAATTATTCACACAAAAGGAACACACCAAATGGGCGAGTTGTTTACTTTCTTCGGGCTTGTTAGCCACGAACACACCTTTATCTATCTAACGCACATGCTTCTTGCAGCTGCAATCGTGTTATTGATCGCGAAAATGGCGACAAGCAATATGCGTCTTGTCCCTACGGGTTGTCAAAACGTTATGGAAGCATACCTTGGTGGCGTACTTGCCATGGGTGCTGATGTTATGGGAAAAGCGGAAGCACGTCGTTACCTTCCACTGGTTGCTACTATTGGTCTTTTCGTTGGTATTGCAAACGTTATTGGAGTTATTCCAGGATTTGAAGCACCAAGCGCATTTTTAGATTTCACCCTTGCTTTAGCTTTGGTTGTTTTCACTTATTATAACTTCGAGGGAATTCGTCGTAATGGTATTATTACCTATTTCAAACACTTCATGGGTCCTGTATGGTGGTTGGCGTGGTTGATGTTCCCAATCGAAATCGTTTCTCACATCTCTCGTATTATCTCTTTGAGCTTCCGATTATTCGGTAACGTCAAAGGGGACGATATGTTCTTGATGGTCATCTTGATGTTGGCTCCTTGGTTGTTACCAATGATCCCTTTTGCATTGTTGACCTTTATGGCATTTTTGCAAGCGTTCATCTTTATGATGTTGACGTACGTTTACCTTGGTGGCGCAGTACTTCTTAGCGATGATCACTAAGAACTGATGAAGCGTTCCACCCATAATCTACTTTTGAGTTTTCTTAGCGGTGCCTCGTGGGCATTTGCTATTATCGGGGTATGGGTAACATTTCAATCTTTCCTCTTTCTCGGGTTTGTTACTGCCATTCTTTTTACCTTCCTCTTTTTATTTCTAGCATTGTTGATTATCGTCGTGCTTGAAAATCTTTCCCTCTCTCGTGATCGTTATGAAGAGTCGTTGAAGCAAACGGCACTTTTTGAAGAGATACGGGATAGTATAAAAGTATCTGACTCTTCTCCAAAAGAATAAAGCACATTATTGACAGCAAAAGGGCATGTTTTAGTTGCACTCCCTTTTGCCCTGTTTGGTGCTCAACAGCTAGTATTTACACCCGCTGGT
>CANMHZ010000053.1 GCA_947497635.1 Helicobacteraceae bacterium
AGCGATTGCTGAGTGTAAAGTATTGATGCTCTCTTCTATGAATATTTTGCTTCCTGCATCGGGTAAAGCGATTGCAACACCATCACAAGATATGGTCTTGGGTCTCTATTATCTCTCATTGGGTAAAAATGATGTGAAAGGATCGAACAAACTTTTCAGCAATGTTGATGAAGTTATGATTGCCCTAGAGCACAAAGCCCTTGATTTGCACGCAAAAGTTCGTACACGTGTTGATGGTCGTATGATTCATACAACCGCAGGGAAAATGATTCTAAAATCAATCCTTCCTGATTTCGTTCCAGTAGAACTTTGGAATGTGACGATGAAAAAGAAAAATATTAATGCGATTGTTGACTATGTTAACAAGCACGGTGGTATTGCGATTACGGCTGGATTCTTAGATGACTTGAAAGACCTTGGTTTTAAATACGCTACGGCATCGGGTGTTTCTATCTCTATCGCGGATATTATTATCCCTGAGATGAAAGCAGCTCTTATCGTTTCGTCTAAAAATCGTGTTAAAGAGATTCAAAAACAGTTCGAAGCGGGTCTATTGACGGAGCAAGAGCGTTACAATAAAATCATTGACGTTTGGACAGATACAAACAATACTGTTGCGGGCGGGATGATGGAACTTGTAGAGAGTGATAAAGATGGATTCAACTCAATCTTTATGATGGCGGATTCTGGAGCGCGTGGTTCTGCGGCTCAAATTCGTCAGCTTGCGGGTATGCGTGGTCTTATGGCGAAACCGGATGGTTCGATCATCGAAACCCCAATTATCTCCAACTTTAAAGAGGGTCTTAACGTCCTTGAGTACTTTATTTCAACCCACGGTGCTCGTAAAGGTCTTGCGGATACGGCACTTAAAACGGCGAATGCGGGTTATTTGACTCGTAAACTCGTTGACGTTGCTCAAAATGTGAAAATCGTAGAACACGATTGTGGAACGCATGAGGGGATTGAACTTACTGATATTTCTGTCGGTAATGAACTCATCGAACCATTAGAAGATCGTATTTATGGACGTGTTTTAGCGGAAGATGCAATTGATCCAATCACCAATGAAATCCTTTTCTCGGAAGGAACCTTGATTGATGAAATCAAAGCGTCAAAAGTAACTGAAGCTGGGATTAAAGCAGTTCATATTCGTACTCCAACAACGTGTAAATCCGTTGGCGGCGTATGTGCATTGTGTTATGGACTCAATCTTGGATCAGGTGGTATCGTTCGTAAAGGAGAAGCTGTTGGTATTATTGCGGCTCAGTCGATCGGTGAACCAGGGACACAGCTAACCCTTCGTACGTTCCACGTTGGAGGAACAGCATCAAGTACAAGAGAAGAGCGTCAAGTTATTGTTACTAAAGAGGGATTCATCCGTTATTACAATATGAAAACGTATCTCTCTAAAGAGGGCAAACAAGTTGTTGCTAACCGTCGTAATGCGGCTATTTTATTGGTTGAACCAAAAATTAAAGCACCATTTACGGGAACGTTTGAAATGCAAGCGATTCATGATGAAATTATTGTAAGTATTAAAGGCGAGTCTCAAACAATGCGTTATACGCTTCGTAAAAATGAAGTGGCAAAACCAAATGAACTCGCAGGTGTTAGTGGTAAAATCGAAGGTAAGTTTTATCTTCCATACGAAAATGGCGCCATTGTCAAAGAAGATGAATCTATTGTTGAGACGATTAAAGATGGTTGGAATGTACCAAATCGTATTCCATACGCTTCTGAAATTTTAGTAAAAGATGGTGCACCAATCAGCCAAAAGATTTTTGCAAAAGAGAAAGGTGTTGTTAAATATTACCTTCTCAAAGGGGATTTCCTTGAACGTCATCATGAGATTACCAAAGGGTACAGTGTTGATGTCAAAGGACTCTTTGCTGTAGTTGCAGATAGTGAAGATCGTGAAGCAATTCGTCACTATATCGCTCGTGGTTCTGTCATTGAAATTGATGATAATGAAGCGGTAAAATCAGATACTCTTTTAGCAAAAGCACAAAAAGAAGAATCGATTATAATTGCTGAATGGGATCCGTATTCGAATCCTATCATTTCGGAAACGAATGGTGTTATTACATTTGAAGACATTATTCCTGGGGTTACTGCATCTGAGCAATTTGATGAGTTGACTGGGAAAACTCGTTTGATGATTAATGAATACGTCGCTCCTGAGTATAAACCGGCAATCGTATTGGCGGCAAATGATGGGACGATTATCCGTTATGCGGTTGAGCCAAAAACAGCTATTTTTGCACAAGATCGTTCTGAAGTAAAAGTTGCTGATATTCTAGCGCGTACGCCAAAAGCACTTCAAAAATCACGCGATATCACCGGGGGTCTTCCACGGGTTTCTGAGCTTTTCGAAGCACGTAAACCTAAAGAGATCGCATTGATCGCTGAACTTGATGGTGTGGTAAGCTTTGGTAAACCTCTTCGTGGTAAAGAGCGTATCTTGATCACCTCTGTAAACGGTATGGTGAAAGAGTATTTTGTTGATAAAAATCTTACGGCATTGGTTCACACGGGTGAGTTTGTTCACTCAGGTGAGCGTCTGACTGATGGGGTTATGAGTTCTCATGAGATTTTAAGAATCTTAGGAGTAAAAGCACTTTATCACTATTTGGTAAGTGAAGTTCAACAAGTATATCGTCGCCAAGGGGTTAATATCGCGGACAAACATATTGAAGTTATCTTTACTCAAATGTTGCGTCAAGTTAAAATTCTTCGTTCAGGCGATACGAAATTTATTGAAGGTGATGTTGCTTCTAAAGTACAATTCAAGCTTGAGAATGAAAAAATTCTCCGTCTTGGCGGTCAACCAGCTATCGCTGAACCGTATCTTGTTGGTATCACTCGTGCTGCAGTTAGTGCTGATTCTATCATCTCAGCTGCATCATTCCAAGATACAACTAAAGTATTGACAGAAGCTGCTGTTGCCGCTAAAATCGATGACTTGACTGATCTTAAAGAGAACGTTATTATCGGTCGTACCATTCCTGTTGGAACGGGTATCTATAAAGACCAAACGATTATGTTCGGAGAGTAAAATCTCCTTCGTATTCTCCTCTTATCTCCATGTCAAACATGGGGATAGAGTTCTAAACTAAATCTTCTTTCTCTCTTTCCTAAAGCGGTAAATCAATAAAATAAGCCAATCCATAATAAATACTATAGATTCCATAAATTAAAATTGCTATAGCTGCAATGCGGTTCATACTTTGACGAAAGGCAATCTCACGCATAAAATTCACCGACTGACCCAGCGCCAGAAGGGTGGGAACAGTTGCAAGACCAAAAGCTGCCATAATGAGCCCCCCATCAACTATTGAAGCAGATGATGCCGCTTTTGCTGCGAAGAAAAAAACAAATCCGCAAGGAAAGAATCCGTTCATCATCCCAAGAGCTAAAAAGCTTCGAATACTTTTACTTTTAATGAGGCGTGAAAAAAGAAGTTTAAATAGTTTGAAATTGGAGAAGGAGTGCTCCAGAGTATGAAGCAGTTTGGAAAGCCCTAGCATACTCAGTGCTGTGACAATCATTAATATCCCTGCAAAAATAAAGAGTGCTCCATGCGTCTCCATAGTGACGGTAAAAATAGAGCCTAGCCCTCCAAAAATCATCCCCAGTAGGACGTAAGAGCTAACACGACCAACATTATACGCTCCATGTCGAAGGAGCTGTGCTATACGACTCATAGAAGGATCGATTTTGGTCGAGCTATACGCAACGATGAATCCTCCACACATGCCGATACAGTGACCAAAACTCCCTGCAAATGCAATGGATAGTATAACCCACCAATCAATACTGCTCATATTTACCCTTTTTCTTTAAATAGTATCATTGTAAATAAGTTTTGTTACAAAAGTATTAAGACTTAACACTTTTGTAACACTAATATGTAACAATAGCATAGAATAACTAAAAGGCAAAAAATGAGAAAAATTCTACTAATCGCCATTGCTATGGCATCAATCGCAAGTGCGGATCAGTTGGCTAGTCTTAAGATAGAGGGGATGATGTGCCCTGCGTGTGTTAAAAATGTCAAAGGTGCTTTAAGTGAGGTAAAAGGGGTAAAAGAATCTGCTATTTATCTCAAAGAGGGGAAAGCGGAGGTTAAAGTTGCAGATGGAACCTCCTCGGAATCGTTGTGTGATGCCGTCAAAAAAGCAGGATATGGGTGTAAAGCAGGAAAATAGTTAGGAGAGAGGACTCCATATAGGAGTCTCCTTTTCTTCGGGTCGTCCTTGTAGCTCTAAAAGAGGGGTATACGATGCTTTGTACTCCAAACTTTGGCACCCTTGGACGTAATAGCCCAAATATATCCATCTAAGCCCCAACCGTTTTGCGAGGGCGATTTGTTCAAGGAGCGTATATTTTCCTAGCGACAAATGTGAATAATGGGGATCATAATAGCAATAGAGTGAGGATATTCCCTCATCCAGAACATCAATAAGATCAACAGCAATCAGTTTGTCTTCCTCAAAATAAAGAACCTCATATCCAAAATCACCATGACCGCTGACAAATGAAGCCCGATAGTTTTTCGGATCGATTTTCGGAGAATCCCAGTCTCTTGTACGGTGTTTATAGGCATGATAACGGTAAAAAAGCTCCAGATGTTCACCGCTCATACTCGGGTGACGCACATAGGTGGTGAGATGGGAGTTTTTACGCAGTATTCGTCTCTCTGATTTGCTGAATACATAGTTCTCGACATCAATTTTGAGGCTTTCACATGCGGTACAGTTACTACAGACGGGACGAAAGTACATTTGGCCAAAACGTCTCCATCCTCGAAGGATTAACGCTTCACATTGCTCTTTTGTGGAGTTTTGAATAACTTTATAGTGAATGGTTTGGGAGTTTCCAGCGATATAAGAGCATGGCTCATTGAGCGCACACTCTTTTAAGACAGTATTAGTCGTCGTCATCTTTGCGGTTGAGGGAGATAAGAACCCCCTCGATCATTTCATCAATATCGCCATCGAGAATCGTACTGATATTGGAATAAGGAATTCCTGACCGTGTGTCTTTGACTTGCTGATAGGGAGCTAGGACGTAGGAACGGATTTGATGTCCCCATCCATTTTCACTTTTCTCAATCCCATCGACAGCCGCTTTTTGTTTGGCAAGTTCCATCTCATAGATACGGGATTTGAGCATTTTAAAAGCGGTCGCTTTGTTCTTGTGTTGTGAACGGTCATTTTGACATTGCACGACAATCCCTGAGGGGATATGGGTGATACGAATTGCCGATTCAGTTTTATTGACGTGTTGTCCCCCTGCGCCAGACGCACGGTAGGTATCAATACGGATATCACGATCTTCGATTTCTACTTCAATATCATCGTCAAGCTCAGGAGAGACAAGGACGGAGGTAAAGCTGGTGTGACGCTTGGCAGCAGAATCATACGGGCTGATACGTACAAGGCGGTGGATACCGTTCTCATTCTTCAGATAACCGTAAACATTGATCCCTTTGATAAGGAGTGCAGCATCTTTGATCCCTGCCTCTTCCCCTGATTGGTAGTCGAGCATTTCGACGGTGAAATCGTGGCGCTCTGCCCAACGGGTATACATTCGCAATAGCATAGAAGCCCAATCTTGGGATTCCGTACCGCCCGCTCCCGGATGGATAGTGACGATGGCGTTATGGGCATCGTGTTCACCTGAGAGGAGAACTTCCACTTCCATTTGCTTAATTGTATTTTCCAGTTCTCCTGCATCGGCAAAGAGGGATTCGATGGTCTCTTCATCCCCTTCATCTTTTGCCATCTCATACAAATCAACGGCATCACCAAGTGTATTAAATGTCTTGGAGTATTTGGCAAGTTTTCGCTCTAGCTGCGTTTTCTCTTTTTGGACAACACCTGCATTGGTTACATCATTCCAAAATCCATCGGAGTTTTCGAGTGCGGTAATCTCATCAAGGCGTGTTTGTATATCGTTTGGACGGACAACATCCGTAACGTTTTGCATTTTAATCGTCAATGTCTTAAGTAATTCGGTATATTCGTAGTGATCCACTATTTTTCCTGTGGTTATATTATAATTGCGATTATAGTATAGATCTCCTAGATAAAGGTTAAAACGATGAGAGTTGCACGTACCGTAAAAGAGTTACGGGAGATTTTAGATTGTGAATCAAGAAGAATTGGATTTGTTCCGACAATGGGAGCCCTGCATATCGGGCACCGCTCCCTCATTGAAGCAGCACGCCGTGAGAATGAGGTTGTCGTCGTCTCTATTTATGTCAATCCGACCCAATTTTTAGCCGGGGAGGATTTGAGTAAATATCCACGTCGTGAGGAAGCTGATTTCAAAATTTGTGAGCTTAGTGGTGTCGATGTCCTCTTTTATCCCGAATCAATGTACGAAGCCGATGAGGTGAGTGTATGTGCTTCTGCTGTTCGTGGTTATATCCTTGAGGGGGCATCTCGTCCTGGACATTTTGATGGGATGTTAACCGTTGTGCTAAAACTCCTTAATGCTGTCCGCCCTTCAAAAGTCTATTTCGGAAAAAAAGATGCTCAACAGCTCGCATTGATTACCCAAATGGTACGAAATTTTAATATGAATATTGAGATTGTTCCGATGGAGACAGTAAGGGAAAAAGACGGTCTGGCTCTTAGCAGCCGTAATATTTATTTGGACACCATTCAGCGCACAGAGGCACTCAAACTCTCCTCCTCTCTGAAAGAGGCTAGCAAAATGGTGATGCAAGGGAATCGTAATAGCAGTGAACTTCAGAAGGCGATGTTGGCAATTTTGGAGCCTTTGGAGGTTGAATACGTCGCCATCGTTAACCGCGCGTTTGAATCTATCTCGGAAGTGGTGATCGGGGATACCATCGTTTTGGTCGCTACACGAGTAGGAGTGACACGGCTGATTGATAATGTTTGGATGTGAAACAAGGGAGACGTTCTCTCTGCTATTTTTTCATTTTAAACCTTCCTTAAAATAAGCTATATTTAATCACTAATCGGGTAGAATTTCGCGTTTATTAGTCCCCTATGGGTGGATCTAAGATTCTACTGGAACATTTCAAAACAAGGAGATTGTATGCCAACAATCAACCAGCTTATTCGTAAAGAGCGACAAGCGGTCGTGAAAAAATCAAAATCACCCGCTTTGGTGTCATGTCCACAACGTCGTGGAGTATGTACTCGTGTTTATACTACAACCCCTAAAAAACCTAACTCGGCTCTTCGTAAAGTTGCTAAAGTTCGTTTGACTTCAGGGTTTGAAGTTATTAGTTATATCGGTGGTGAGGGTCACAACTTGCAAGAGCACTCGATCGTTCTCGTTCGTGGTGGTCGTGTAAAAGATTTACCAGGGGTAAAATATCACATCGTACGTGGTGCTCTTGATACTGCGGGTGTTAAAGACCGTAAAGTATCTCGTTCTAAATACGGAACGAAAAAAGCTAAGGTTAAGAAATAATCATCTAACCCAACAAGATTCGGTTTCAGT
>CANMHZ010000054.1 GCA_947497635.1 Helicobacteraceae bacterium
TGTCCCTAAAACACCCAATTATATGCGAGGAGTCATCAATCTACGTGGTTCAATCATCCCTGTAGTTGATACACGTTTGCGTTTTGGAATGGATCAAAGAGAAGCTGATATGCATACTACGATCATTATCGTCGAAGTGGAAAAAGTTAATATTGGCTTTATCGTGGACAGGGTCGAAGAGGTCGCAAGCATCGATGCCGCGCAATTGAGTGCCCCTCCGAAGTTTGGAAGCCATATTGATATCGACTTTATCTGTGCTATGGTGCAAATAGAAGAGAACGTCGTGATGATTTTGGATGTACTCAAGCTTTTCGAAGCTGATGAGTTGGTAAGTTTGGAAGAAATTCAGAAAACACAAATAAGCGAAGGAGAATAAGATGAATTGGTTGGAAAATATGGTTTTACAAAGTAAGTTGATCTTGCTGACGGCTGTGATGATGGTAGCTTTAGCTACTCTTGGCTTTTTAGGATATACCACAACAGAAAAGTGGCAAAGTAGCATAAACGTAGTGGGTGGGCTCAAACTTCCTTCTATCGTTGGCGTAATGGAGATGCGTATTGGAATCAATCAAATCGTTATTCAGCAAAATCGTGTCCGTGCGATGAGAGATGACCCAAAAGGTAAAGAAAAAATCCAAGACGCACTGGAGCGAATGACGAAAGGGTTTGAGCGCTACGACAAAGGGTATAAAATTTATGCAGCACTTTCTCAAACTCCCGAAGAGGCGATGGAATGGAAAAATTATGAAGATAACTTCGGAAAATGGAAGGAGTTAAGCTTGCAGTTTCAAGCCAATACCCTCATTCCTCTTGTAGGTAATACTGATCTAGCTAAGATAGATACCTATTATGCACAGATGAAAGAGTTTGTTGAGAGCAGTCGTGCTCCTCGGGAATCGTTATTAAAGAGTATGGATGTAATTGCTAAGATTAATGTAGACAATGCGGATGAAGCAGTCAAAACGGCAGAAAACGATTCGAAAAGCGCCGTGCAAATGACGATTATGATTATTGCTGTCTCGTTTGCAATTTCTATTATATTGGCAATGTTAATCATTCGCTCCGTTACCCGCTCTATCCAAGCTAGTGTCACTTCTATTCGAGACGGTGCTATGCAGATTACTTCAGCAAGTGATCAAGTCGCTTCATCTTCTTCTTCACTCGCACAAGGAGCAAGCGAACAGGCAAGCAGTGTTGAGGAAGTCAGCGCAACGTTAGAAGAGTCCACCGCTATCAACACGCAAAACACGGATAATGCGCGCCAAGCCGATATCTTGGCAAGAAATGCAAACGATTCAGCCAAAGCAGGATATGAAAAAGGGGAGCAACTTTCGAGATCCATGCACGCGATCACAGCCTCAGCAGCTAAAATTTCAGGGATCATTAAAACAATCGATCAAATCGCATTTCAAACGAATCTTTTGGCACTTAACGCAGCCGTGGAAGCAGCACGAGCAGGTGAACATGGTTTGGGCTTCGCGGTGGTTGCAGACGAGGTACGTAACCTTGCACAGCGTGCAGCATCTGCTGCCAAAGAGACTTCTGACATTATCGAAGATGTCGTAGGACAAATCAAAGCGGGGAATGAAATCGCCCTAGCTACTCACACCTCATTCCAAGAAATTGTCGAACAATCCAAAAAGGTATCTGACCTTATCGGTGAGATCTCTATTGCTGGACGTGAGCAATCTGAGGGGATGGGACAAATTAATCAGGCGATGGGTCAAGTTGATCAAGTGACCCAACAAGTCGCTGCCAACTCCGAGGAAGCAGCTGCGGCGGCCGAAGAGCTGAATGCCCAAGCAACTTCCATGATGGAAACCGTCGGAATTTTGGCGGCAATGGTTGGAATGGACGCTACGACTTCTGTCACAGTACCTAAAAAAAAGCAACTTCATCATATAGAGATTAGAACGCAAACCGCTCCTCGACGAAATATACCAACGCCTCAGCGCAGAGAAACTTCAGCTAAGGCTGAAGATATTTTTCCTCTGCATGAAGACGATCTGAAAGAGTTCTAAGATGCAATTCGACGGTGATATCCTCACTATTGGACTGGATATGTCGATGGAGGAGATACGCGAATTTGAGCAGTTTGTCCGTCCTCGTCTGGAATATATTGAAATGATAGAGATTGAGGAAGGAGCGGCTCTTAATAGCAGTGCACTTTTGTCTTTATTAATAAGTTTAAAACGAACTCGACCTGAGATTAGAATCCCTTTTTTAGAACAGGGGTCAACAACTGCTGGCGGGTACGGAACACTGCATTGGATATGTCATGACTAAGCAAGAACAGGTTAAAGCAATTTTTATCGAAGAGGCGGGGGAGATTATCGAAAAGCTCGATGTCGATATTCTTCGCTTCGAAGAAAACCCTGGCGATTTTGATTTACTAAACGAAATATTTCGAGGTGTTCATACCCTGAAGGGGAATGCCAATGCGTTTGGTTTTACCCGTTTGGGTGAATTTGTTCACCATTTTGAAGATGTACTCGATTATTATCGTAGCACTAAAGAAGAGATAGCCCCTGATCAGCTTGGACTGTTTGTAGACAGTGTGGATATTATCACTGCTGTCATGACGTGCGAACTTGACGGTCTTCATGATTTGCCGCAAGGGTACGATGAGTGTCTTGAGCAGATCAAACATTTGATCGCTTCGAAAAAAAATAGCCCCGCTCCCGTAGCCGTGGATACGACACAATCTCCCTCTCCGTTACAGGATTTGGCATTGGAATTTAGCTTTGACTGTTCAGCGTTGATGGAAGGCTCTGTACTAAGAAGCATCCAGCAACAGCAAGAGCAGCAAAAAGAAGGGGTGAATCTCTACCAAATTGATTTGACACTAGACAGCGACAGTTACAAACGGGGATTTGACCATATTCTATTTCTAAAATTGTTGAGTGAAAAAGCCGTGTTTATGGAAAGCTTTTTTAATATGGAAAATATTAAGCCTCTTGATGAGTTCGTCGGTGATGAAAATGTCATAAAAAAGGTCTCCGTAATAATTTTAACCCCTCAAACTAAAGAGGAAGTCGAGGAAAATTTTGAATTTTTATTTGATAATGAATACCATGTTACATTGATCGATCCCATTGTCGCGGAAGCAGTTATCGAAAAGGCAGAAGTGACTATGGAAAACATAGAACTCCCTGAAAGACGAAAAGTAGAAGATCGTAGGGCAACAGAGAGATCAACCGAACCGCAAGCAGCAACTTCCATGGCACCAAAATCGACGATCCGTATCGATACGTTCAAGCTCGATGAGCTGTTCGATTCGGTTGGCGAACTGGTTATTGCTCAAAATTTTATTGCGCAAAACGAAAAAATCCGTATCATCGAAGACGAATCGATCAGCCGAACAATCGAAACCCTCTCTAAGATCACCAAACGGATACAAGATCGGGTTATGAGCCTTCGGATGGTTGCCATCCGTGATACCTTTGACAAGATGAAACGGGTAGTTCGCGACACCTCTAAAAAGACAGGGAAAGAGCTTCATCTCAACGTTCAGGGGGAGGAGACAGAGATTGATAAAACGATGATCGACAGCCTGTCCGATCCTTTGATCCATATCATCCGAAATGCAATCGATCACGGATTGGAAGCGGATGCACAAGAACGGATTCGTGCAGGTAAAAACGTGGAAGGAATCATCACTCTGCGTGCTTTTCATAAAAGTGGCAGTATCGTAATCAGCGTCAGCGATGACGGACGGGGAATCAACAAAGAAAAAGTACTCCAAAAAGCAATAGAGAGGGGTATCATCACTGGTGATGAAAAGCTGAGTGACTCTCAGGTATTCAGTCTGATTATGCAACCTGGATTCTCAACTGTTGACACGATTAGCGACCTTTCAGGACGGGGGGTCGGATTGGACGTTGTTAAAACGTCAATTGAGAAACTTCGTGGTAAGATAGAGATCGAATCAAAAATAGGAGAGGGGACGACCATGTCCATGATCCTCCCGCTAACATTGGCAATTATCGATGGTATGCTTGTTAAAACTGCCGATGAAATCTATATCATTCCAACCCTCAGCGTCGTCGAATCGTTCCGTCCTGCACGTGAGATTGTTCATATCGTCAAAGGGCAGGGAGAGTTTGTCAGTATGCGAGGACAGCATATTCCTGTGATCAGACTAAGCGATGTGTTTGATCTTAAAACAAAGCGAATAGCACCTTGGGAGGGGATATTAGTGTGTGTTGAAACGGAAGCAGGTCGCATCGCCATTATGGTGGATGAACTTGTAGGGCGACAACAGGTAGTTATTAAAACTTTGGGCAAATCACTACGTAAACTCAAACAAATTACGGGCGGGGCGATTTTGGGAAATGGGGACATTGCGTTGATACTCAACGTCGATGAATTACGCCCATTAATCGAGGATACGCATGGTGGAAATTGAACTTAAACCTGAAGAATTTGCCCTTTTTCGTCGTTATATCTATGAAAAAGTAGGGATATCTTTATCAGATCAGAAGACTACTCTCATCAAAGGGCGGCTAAATAAACGGTTGAATCAATTGAATATGCCCTCATTCAGAGCCTATTACGATTACCTGACAAATGATGTAACAGGAGAAGAATTGGCGCTATTTATCAGTGCGATATCAACGAATGTCACCTCTTTTTTTCGAGAAGCAGCACAGTGGGTATGGCTGGAAAAATATCTTCCTCAAATGATCGCGTCTAAGCGAGAGAAAAAGATCCGTATTTGGTCAGCAGGGTGTTCAAGCGGCGAAGAACCGTACACGATTCTTATGTTTTTACAAAAACATCTGAGTGATTTCGAGAGTTGGGACATCAAAATATTAGCTACAGATATTTCATCCAAAGTTCTTGGCAAAGCGATTTTAGGAATATACGAGGCAAAGCAGGTCGAGTCTCTTTCTCAAGAGATTATACTTCGTTCTTTTGAAAAAATACGAACTCCAAGCGGAATTAGCTATCAAATACTCCCAATTTTACGAGATAAAGTGACGTTTCGTCTTTTTAATTTGGTGACCGATCCTTTTATCTTTACTAATAAATTTGACATGATTTTTTGCCGAAATGTGATGATATATTTTGATGAAAAGACCCGTAATGAGCTGATAGGGCGGTTTAGTACAATACTTTTGAGCGGTTCGCCTCTTCTTTTAGGAAGTTCAGAATCATTAACAAGCAATCGCGAGACATTTAAACTCATTGGATCTTCGATTTATCAACGATTATAAAAAGTTAATGTCCAGAGAATATTAATCAAGAACGTGGAGCCCTAAAATGGAAGTAATAATTGATCATAAAGCTCTTGAGTGTGATATTACACACTCTGAGATAGAATTTCTGAGCCGTAAAATTCTGGATCTCAATAAACAATTGATTGACAGTGAAAAAGCAAAATCACGCTTTTTATCACTGGTAGCTAATTCGCTAATTAATCCAATTTCAGTATTATTGAGTATGATCCCGCATTTAGATCCAAAAAATGATGTACGGAGTGCAAAAATATATGATACGGTGTATGAGCAGGCATTAGTTTTGGACTTTCGTATTCAGAATCTCCTTGCTGCCGCTGAGATTGAAAATGGGCAGGTTGATATTAGCTATGCGCTAATAGATCCAACAGAACTGGTCAACGAAGCGATTAAAAGTTTGAAATATGCTATTTTAGAAAAAAATATTCAAATCAATATACACAATACTATTGAACAAAAAGTTGTTTCCGACCCTAAAAAACTCTACCTTATTATCCGAAATCTTTTAGATAACGGTTGCTTTTACGGTATAAAAAATGGAATTATTGATGTCTCTATAGAAGAAAAAGAGTCTAAGCTTCTCGTATCGGTAAAAAATCAAGGAGAAGGACCTAAAGTCGAACATAAACCTCAGATATTTACCCGTTTTGCTTACGGGCCGGAAGGGTATCACGGGTTGGGGATTGGACTAAGCATCGTCCGTGATTTATGTGAATTGATGGATGGAACTATAGATTATGAGGCTGATACATCATCTGTAACCTTTACCATGACATTGCCCTTGGAAACGAATCTTAGCAATTCAGAAGCCTACGGTTCGAATGAATTTTTATTTGAATCGTTTGATGACGCGATAGAGCTCTAATGATACAAGGATGTTCAACTTTTATTCATGTGGGTCAAATTCATGTTGACACTTCTCCCTCTGCAATTTCTACCGTTCTAGGATCGTGCGTAGCCGTGTGTTTATATGACACAAAGCTTGGGATGGGTGGGATGAATCACTATCTATTACCATTTTGGAATGGCAATGGTCTACAATCCCCTAAGTTCGGAAATATATCGATTCCAAAATTGATTGAAGCGATGATTATGAGGGGGTCTCTCCCTAAAACATTGGTAGCTAAAGTATTTGGAGGCGCATCAATAAATATAGGAAATTCTGCAAACACCATGATGATTGGAGAAAAAAATATTTTGGTGGCCAAAGAAATTTTAAAAGATTATAAAATCTCGATTGTTGCAGAAGATATCGGTGGACAGAACGGTCGAAAAATACAATTCAATTTAGAGCGCGGAAAAGTACAGATGAAGTATATTGCCCGCAGTGATATAGGTGAGGGGAATTAAAGAATGGCAATACGGGTACTAATTGTAGATGACAGTGCCACGGCAAGGGCTGTTTTATCAGAGATACTTCAAGGCGAACCGAGTATAGAGGTGGTCGGGACGGCATCCGATGCTTATATCGCGCGGGATAAAATAGTTGATCTCCGTCCTGACGTTATTTGTCTGGATGTCGAAATGCCGAGGATGGACGGGATTACTTTTTTAAAACGACTGATGCATTATATGCCGATTCCAGTTATTATGGTTTCTTCTCTAACACAAGCTGGAGCAAAAACAACACTCGAAGCGCTCGAAGCGGGTGCCGTCGATTTCGTCGCCAAGCCCCACTCTAATATTTATGATGGGAAAGATGAAATGCGTGATGAGCTTATCGCGAAAATAAAAGCAGCATCAAAAGCCAAAGTACAGCAGCGTATACTACGAAATATTCAGCAAGCAAATACAACATCGTTGGCAGAAACGACCAATAAAATTTTGGCTATTGGAGCTTCAACAGGGGGGACTGAAGCACTCAAAGACGTATTGATGGGGCTTCCTCGAAATGGTCCAGGAACCGTGATTGTGCAACATATGCCAGCTAATTTTACAGGGCCATTTGCGGATCGATTAAATTCGTTGTGTGTTATGGAAGTACGTGAAGCACGTAATGGAGATTCAATTGTGCCAGGACTAGTATTGATTGCTCCAGGTGATTATCACATGGTCGTTCGTCGATCGGGTTCGCGCTATTATGTTGAGATTGGAAGCGGAGACAAAGTCTCTGGTCACCGTCCATCAGCGGATGTATTATTACATTCGGTTGCTAAAATTGCAGGAAGCAATTCTATCGGAGTTATCTTAACCGGAATGG
>CANMHZ010000055.1 GCA_947497635.1 Helicobacteraceae bacterium
CAATGGTTCCGATAGTGTCAATATGCCCTTGAACGATATGCCCCTCGAAACGATCTCCCATCATCATCGCGGGTTCGATGTGGACATTCCCCGTGAGCTTTTCAGTGGCGATATGGTTAAGGGTTTCAGGTGAAAGTTCGACGGTAAAGCCGTCACTTTCGATACTCACGACCGAGAGACACGTCCCATTGATGGCGATAGAATCTCCCAGTTTTGCTTTATACGCCACTTTAAGCGACAGATGATTTCCACCAAAACTTTTAACACTTCCCATCTCACGAATCAATCCTGTAAACATTGCACCCCTTTATTAAAAAACAATTTTACCCTCTTCTTGCAAAGAGCGAATAATATCTTTTGCTTTTTCATGACCATTATACGCCGCTTTTCGACACCACTCCAGTGCCACATCGTGATTCGCATCACACCCAAGCCCTTGATCGTAGAGAAGTCCAAGATTATATTGTCCTTCGGGAAGATTCATGGCTGCTGCGCGTGAAAAACAGATGAAAGCTTTTGGATAATTTTGCTCTACCCCATGCCCCTCTTTGAGAAGAACACCAAGGTTGTTAAACGCTCCTGCATGACCCCGTTTCGCAGCTTCTTCGTACCAAAACGCCGCTTCGGAGAAATTTTGAACGCATCCCAACCCTTTTTCAAGGCTGATCGCCACTTCGTACTGCGCTTGAGGAAACTCCAACACAGCCGAGCGCATCAAAAATTCATGCGATTTAAACTGATCGTGTGCCACAACCACCCCATCGGCATAGAGTAATCCGAGATTGAAAAGGGCGGTCGGCTCCTCCAAATCGCCCGCACGCATATAGAGTTCGTAAGCACGCTCCAGTGATTTCTCAACCCCAAATCCTTGTTGATACATAAATCCCAATGAGGAGAGGGCAATAGGGTGGTTTCGCTCGGCTAAAGCAGTGAAGAGTTCATACGCTTTGGCATAATCTTGTGTATTAAAAGCATTGTAGGCATCTTGAAGCATTTTGATATATCTCTTTTTGGGGAAATTATAACGTGCGTAACTTTAACGCCTGACTTTTCGATCGCCCCGATTTTTTTCTTTAAGCTTCGTAATAACATCTTTGAGACGCTCTTTTTCCGATAAAAGATCATCGCGGATAAGATGCTCTTCATCTCCATCGACAGCAGGATCAAACTCGAGAGGAGTAGGGTCATAATTTTTCAAAAGTTCTTCAAGGGTTTGCGGTGTGTTCATTAATCGTCTCAGTACTAAAGATTTTGCTTAATTTTATACTGTTTTTGCTTTATCCTCTTAGATTTGCAATCTCACTGATACTCAATCCTGTTTTTAGTGATAGTGTTTCATCATCCAAGAGATCAAGGAGGTTTTTGGCAATGCTGAGCTTGGCTTGGAATTGCCCCTCTTCTCTCCCTTTTTCCATTCCTTTTTCCATCCCTTTCGCTAGCCCTTTTTCCATTCCCAATTTTAGACCATCTTCAAGAGCAGTTTTTAAAGCGTTTTCTTGAATCCCTTCTCGCATAGAGACGTAGTCATATACTTCCATCTCTTGTTTGCTCCATGTGTATTGTTGAGCTATTTCAAACGCCTCTTTGAACTCTTTGATATTTTCCAATTCTGCGGGGATAAGTTCGAAGTTTGACGCATTTTTGATGAAGTAAATCCATTTATCAGTGATAGAATTTTCCAAAGAGGCTAAAGATTTGGTAAATTTTGGAAGTTCTATAAAGGTGAATTCAAAATCTCCTATCTCTTGCTTGAGTGTTTTGGCATCGAGGATAAGGTGTCGTGAAATATACTCTTGAGTTTCAAGGATAGCGAAGTTGAGAATCCCGATAAAGTAGACTTTTTGCAAGGTTGAATACTCTTTTGAGATACCCAATTGGGAGACATAGCTTTTGGAGGTGTAATAAAGACTTCTTTTCGCAAACTCTTTGTCTTTGGCGACTTGCATTTCTACGATGAAGGAATTATTATTGTTATCTACTGCTTTAATATCAAGTATTGTATTTTTAAGATCTTCTATTTTGGGGACTTGATAGGGGTTGACTATGGTGATACTTTTGATAGTATCATTCCCTGTAAAGTCAAGAACAGCGTTTAGAAAGGAAATCAGAATCTCTTTTTTGTTTTCATCTCCAAATATCTTTTTGAAGGCAACATCATTGGTAGGGTCAGCAAATCGCATCTAAGGGGTGCTCCTCTTGGAATAATGAGGTATTTTACACTGGTTTGGGTTAAATACTGTATCTTAAATTTTAGACTTTCTAAGACACTTTTGCTTTGTCTTTTTATAAGGCGAATTTTCTCCTACAATTAATTTAAGAAAAAGTCCCCTGAATGAAGTCTGACTTCTCTTTAGAATCGCTTTTTAATACAAAAACCCGAAAATCCAAAGCGGTATTTTATTCCCAAACCCTATCTCAATATCATCGGCTACTACAAACGAGTTCGGTATCTCTTTTATTTGTTCAAAGCTTTTGTTTTTACCGCCGATTTCAATCGTAATTTTCTCATCAATCAGAAAGTCCCCACTATTGGGATAATGCAACGTATGATTCACCCGAAGCTGCGAGGCGAAAAACTGTTCTCGTATCGTCCCTATTTCCTGATTTTCACAATAATATTGACTGAGATTTGGATTGTTGAGATAGAGTTTGGAGGGCTTGGAAAAAACACTATCATTTTTCGCGCGTGAGCGTAATGAATAAAAGATATTGCCTAGACTCAGATAATCAATGTATTGATAGAGGGTTGTGCGATTTATTCCGATTTTCGCCGCGAGGGCTGTGATATTGAGTTCGTAGGGTTTGGATGCGCAGATCATTCCGACCAGTTGTTTGAGTTTTTGGATATTTTGCGGTTCAATATTAAAGATGATCGGTAAATCACTCTCGATGACGGTATTGATTGTCTCTTCGAGCTTTAGTCCATAGGTATTCGGGTTTTCAAAATAATAAGGGTAATACCCATTTTGAAGATATTCGCTAAAAAACTCAAACGGCTTGATTCGATTGGTGATTCCTGAGGCAATCTCGATATGATGGGTAAGAATTTCATTCAAGGTAAAACTCTCGAATTTCATCCCCAGCTTCAGTTCCAAAAATTCCCGAAATGAAAGACCTGCAACGCGGTACAAAACAGCCCGTCGGCTCAAGTCGGCTTTCTTATGTTCTAACTGCATGGCAGAAGAACCACTAAAGATCACTTGAAGGTCTAAGAAATCATAGATTTCCTTGAGGTCATTCTCAAAATTTGCATATTTATGGATCTCATCAATGGCTAAAACTTTACCGCCACTTTTGGAAAATATATCGGCAATATCATACAATCTGACACCACTAAGTGCGATACTATCGGCACTAAAATAGAGTTTTTTACTGATCGGTACATCAAGATTATTCAAATATTGGAGGATGGATGTTGTCTTACCCACACCCCGAGCCCCTAAAATCCCGATCATCTTGTCATTAAAATCGATGGTGTTTAGAAAATAGCGTTTATAGGGATATTTCTGTAGTTTTGTAATCTTATGATATTTTTCAAATAAGCTTTCTAATAGCATAGGCTCTCTTTTGTAGTGTTGATAAGACGATACTATATCATAACGTTGTTTCTATTCTACAAAAATAAAGATTATCAGACACTTTTGCTTTGTCTTTTTATAAGTTTCAATAACCCTCGTTATAATTGCAGTTAAGAAAGTAATAAAGAAGTAACCAATGATAAATTATGACGTAATCGTAGTCGGTGGCGGACACGCAGGGATCGAAGCGGCACTTGCCTCTGCCCGTATGGGACACAATACCCTAATGGTCTCGATGTTAGCCGAGCAAGTAGGGGCGACAAGCTGTAATCCGGCTGTTGGCGGTTTAGCCAAAGGGCATTTAGTTCGCGAACTTGATGCCCTCGGCGGTGAGATGGGTTTACTGACGGATGAAGCAGGAATTCAATTTCGAATTCTTAATATCACCAAAGGACCAGCGGTAAGAGGTAGTAGGGCGCAGATTGATATGGATCGTTACCGTATGATTGCCCGTAATACGATTCTCACTACCCCCAATATGTCTCTTATTCAAGAGACGGTGACATCGCTTATTATTGAAGACAATACCGTTGTTGGTGTACGCACCCATTTGCTCAATGAGTATCGAGCACAGCGTGTTATTTTAACGACAGGGACATTTCTAAACGGGATGATTCATATTGGAGAAATTCGTCAAGAAGCAGGACGTTTCGGTGAGTTTGCTGCCAAAGGATTGACGGATTCGTTGCGTGAAGCTGGGCTTGCTGTTGGACGGCTCAAGACGGGAACGTGTCCGCGCGTCGATAGTTCTTCGATTGATTTTAGCGTGATGGAGATTCAAGACGGCGACACTCTCCCCAATCCATTTAGTTTTCGTACCGATAGGGTAAAATTTGCGCAAGAGAAGAAACAGCTCCCGTGTTATATCGCCTATACCAACGAAGAGACTCACACCCTCATCGAGGGGAATTTTCACCGTGCCCCATTATTTACAGGTCAAATCGAAGGGGTAGGACCGCGCTATTGTCCGAGCATTGAAGATAAAGTAAATCGTTTCCGAGACAAAGAGCGTCATCACCTCTTTATCGAACCTCAAACGGCAGAGAATACGGAGTGCTACATCAACGGTATGTCCACCTCTCTCCCCCCTGATGTCCAGCGTTCGATGATTCATTCGGTCATTGGGATGGAAAATGCCAAAATTGTCCGTTACGGCTATGCTATCGAATACGATTACGTTGATCCGACCGAGCTAAAACACACCCTAGAGACGAAAAAAGTGAAACATCTCTATTGTGCAGGACAGATCAACGGAACAACAGGTTACGAAGAGGCGGCAGCGCAGGGGTTGATGGCGGGGATTAATGCCGCGTTATCCCTAAGTGGTAAAGAGCCTCTTGTTTTGCGTCGTGATGAAGCGTACATTGGTGTATTGATTGATGATTTGGTCACCAAAGGGACGAAAGAGCCGTACCGTATGTTTACCTCTCGTGCTGAATATCGTCTTCTTCTTCGGGAAGAGACGGCGGATTTGCGTTTGGGGAAATACGGTCACGCATTGGGGCTCATTAGCGATGAGGAGATGGAGCGAATCGAGCTCAAACGGAGTCAAATCAATGAGGGAACTTCCCTTTTGGAGACCACTATTTTTACTCCGACCAAAGAGTTCTTAGCCTTTTTGGACTCTATCGACGAAGAGCGGATCAATGATCGAATCACGGGGACACAACTTGTCTCTCGTAAAAGTTTTGAGTTGGAAAAACTCCCAAAATTGATTCCAAGTTTCGGCGAACTTGATCCTTATATTCAAGAGCAAATTTTGATCGAAGCCAAATACGCCCGTTATGTCGAAAAACAAAGTGAAGATATTGAGAAGATGTCACGGATGCTTCACATTGCTATCCCTGAGAATTTTGATTTCAAATCGGTTTCGGGGCTTTCCAATGAGATTGTCGATAAACTCGGACGGTTCAATCCTCCGACCTTGCAAGCCGCCTCTCAAATCAGCGGTATTACCCCTGCGGCGTTGGATATATTGCAGATTTATATTAAGATGGCGGGGAAGAAATAAAGGTATTATCACCTGCCTTATCTGATATAATTGAACAAAAAATGAGAAGGAGTTTATATGCTAGCATTACCTATATCTGAAAACCAAATACTTCAGCTAATCTCACAGCTTGATTTGGCGGCACTCGAAAAAGTTCGCAAAGCGATTGTCAAAAAAGAAATTTATTTCAAACGATTCCAAAAAGCTCCGATTAACAATATCGTCCAAGATTTCAAAAATGAGGGCTATACTGATGGTTTCTTGGCAGATTTAGAAGAGGGTCTTAAAAAAAGTAGAATTTATCAAAAATGATAGTTTTAGAGCTTCGTGACGATCAGATCGAGTATCTTCAACAGCATCAATTAGTCAAAAAGTACGAAAAATCAAAAGTACTTTTTGAACAAAATCCATTTCATCCTTCGCTCAATATGGAACTTTTAGAACCGAAACATAGACTTTTATACTCATTTCGGCTTGATCGGAAATATCGGGCAATTTTTGCGTATGTTGAGAATGAAACGATTGAAGTCATTGCTTTTACAAACCATTATAAATAAACTTGGCTTTCTCCGTTGTGCATAATTTTTTTGAAATACATTAAAACGGTAACACCATAGCTTGATAAATTTCACGAGTTTGGACTAATAAGTCGTTTTAAAGAAAGGGGCGTTATAATTGCCCATTATTATAAAAACCAAAAGGGGCTAAACATGGCTAAATACATCGAATTAACTGCATCAAACTTTGCGGATACAATCAACGAGGGTGTTGCACTCGTAGACTTTTGGGCTCCATGGTGTGGACCTTGTCGTATGATCGCTCCAGTTATTGAAGAATTGGCTGCCGATTTTGAAGGTAAAGCAAAAATCTGTAAAGTAAATACAGATGAAGAGCAAGATATCGCTGTAAAATACGGTATCCGTTCTATCCCTACAATCCTTTTCTTCAAAAATGGTGAAATGGTTGATACAATGGTAGGCGCTGCTTCTAAACAAGCATTTGCTGACAAAATCAACTCACTTTTATAATTTAAACGCTGAAGGGATTTATCCCCTCAGTTGTATCAACTCCCAATCCTCCTTTTTTTCTTACCCTAAAACTTTTCTAAAACGATTTTTTATCTACTGTAACTGTGGTCGAATTTAACACCAAAAGAGTATTATTCTCCTAATTTAGAACTAATTATTAATCGGAGATATACTATGTTGGATTGTGCAATTATTGGGGGAGGACCTGCGGGTTTGACGGCAGGTCTCTATACGACTCGTGGCGGATTGGATAATGTTGTTATGTTTGAAAAAGGGATGCCAGGTGGTCAGATCACGATGAGTTCCGAGATTGAAAATTATCCTGGAGCAACGGCTCATAACTTGAGCGGAATGGATTTTATGACCCCGTGGCCGGAACAGTGTCAGCGTTTTGGATTGAAACATGAGATGTCCGAAGTGACACGTGTTTCTCGCAATGAAGATGGGACGTTTACGATTCATAAATCAGACGGAAAAACCGATATGGCGAGAAGTGTCATTGTCGGGACGGGTTCAGCCCCCAAGCGTGCAGGATTTATCGGGGAAGATAAATATTTTGGTCGAGGGGTGAGTACGTGCGCCACGTGTGATGGTTTTTTCTACAAAGGGAAAGAAGTTGCCGTAATCGGCGGTGGCGATACAGCACTTGAAGAGGCCCTTTATTTGGCAAAAATTTGTGCAAAAGTCACTCTTATCCACCGTCGTGATACATTTCGCTCTGCTCCTAGTACGATTGAGCGTATCAAAAATACTCCCAATATTGAGCTTGTTCTCAATGCTTCTCCTGAAGAGGTGCTCGGTGATGCTATGGGTGTGACGGGAATTCGA
>CANMHZ010000056.1 GCA_947497635.1 Helicobacteraceae bacterium
TGAGTCTGCTGCGCACTCTCATTTATTCTAACGTTCATGTTAGAGCTTTTTTCTGATTTTATAGCAAAAAGTCATCCAGTAACCCTTGGGGTGTTACTGGTTCTCTCCCTCTACTTTATCGTTATCAACTGGATTTTTTTCTATCGCTGGTTTTCCCTTGGTCAGTGGATTGGTGTTGAAAGTGAATCGTTAGAATCACTTCTAATGGGTGCTTCACGAATTAATACTAATTCTTTTTTGGCTCCTTTTGTCAAAAATAATAATCCTACTTCGAAAGCTCTTTTTGATTTAGCCCATTATGCGTCTACCAAAGAGGCAACAAAAGGATTAACGACACTCTCTGTTGTTGCGTCTACTACTCCCTTTATTGGATTATTTGGAACAGTTGTTTCGATATTGGATACCTTTAAACATATTGGGGGATCTAGTGGTACGATGAGCATTATTGCAACGGGTGTATCGGATGCGTTGGTTGCAACGGCATCGGGGATATTTGTGGCTATTTTTGCCTATACGTATCATCAAATTCTTAAGCGACAGTCTTTCGAGCTTGTAGGTCTGATTCGAATGCAAAGTGATTCATTGCTTTCAAAGAGTGAAGTATAATGTTTGATTGGGATGATAAGCCGGAACTCAATATTACACCCCTTGTGGATGTAATGCTGGTTCTTTTGGCCATTCTTATGGTTATTTCCCCTAATATTATTTATGAAGAGCTGATTAACCTCCCAAAGGGATCGGCGCAAACTCAAGTCAAAGAAAAAAAAGAGATTGAAATTGTTATGACTGCTTCCAAAGAGATAACGGTCAATAAGCAACCTTTTGAACGTGCTACTTTTAATGATAATTTTTTACTCTTTTCCAATCAATTTTCCCCTGACAGTGTTGTTCGTATCAGCGCAGATCATCAATTGGATTATGGTGATGTTATTGCTATTATGAGTGGAGTAAAAAGGGCAGGTTTGACGAATATTTCACTTGCTACGAGTAATTAAAAGTTTCGTATGAATTTGAATCGCGACCGTTTTTTTATTTTGGGTGGAATTATTTCACTCTCTTTTTTTGCATTGATTATAGTAATAATAGGTTGGAAAGTTCTTGCTGTCTCAAAGCCAGAGACATTTGCCATGAGAAAAAGCGATACCATCACTATTTCACTGAGCTCCTCTCCCACAAAAGCACAAGAACTTGTTAGTAAACCATCCCCTCTCCCTGAGGCTGAAGTTCAGCCTGTAGTTGAAAAAATACCAGAAAAAGCAGTAGAAAAAACATCTGATAAAGTAGTGGAAAAAGCAAGTAAAAAACCAGATGTAAAGCCAGAAGAAAAAGTAGTAGAGCCATCAATGTCAGATCTCTTTTCAACGGTTAAGCCCAATAAAGTGGTACCAAAAGTTAAAGATGATGGGAAGAGACTTGCTGAATTAAATGCGCTGGAATCGAAAGTTCTTACTGCAAAGAGGGATTCGAAACTATTTGAAAAGGCAAAAACACTCGATTTGGCAAAAACAGGGGTGAAATTGTCTGCTGTTTCAGGTTCAAGCGGTCCTATGGTGAACGAATATAAGGGTAAAATTCAAGGGATTATTTATGCCAATTTTCATCCGCAATCAGGGACAGAAGGCTTTAGTGCTCGAGTGCGGCTTACCCTAAGCCCTGAGGGTAAACTTCTTTCTTATAAAGTGATTAGTTACTCAGGAAGTGGTGTATTTAATGCGGAAGTTGATTGGTTAAAAGAACGATTGGGACGTATTGTATTACCTTCAAATCCAAATGGGGATGAAGCAGTATTTGAAATTATTTTAACAGCTAAGGATTAAGATGATACATTGGATTTTATTATTTTTAACTGGAATGACACTCTTTGGTGCTGAAGCAACATTTGAAGTGACGAAGAATGTAGGGGAACTTTCCACTTTTGTTATAGAAGATGGGAGTCCTGTCATTGGAGACGAGACGCAAAAATTTCATAAAATGTTGAGTGCTGATATGAAAGTAGTGTCATTATTTAACGTAGATGATACGTATTCAACTCAAATTTATGAAAAAAGTGAACCTTCCCCGCTTAATAAGGAATCTGGCTATGTACTGAGGTATCGTTTGACTTCTGATGGAAGTGGAGGTTATAAAACGGATGTTAAATTAGTTCAAAATGGATTGATACTTTTTACCAAAAGTTATTTACTAAAACAAAGCGAAATGCTTGTGTTCTTAGCTCACTCTATAGCGTACGATATTAATGCAAAAATGGGAGGTTCACCCTTGGAGTGGATGAAGCGTAAGGTATTGTTAGTACGCCTTACGGGAGCAAAACACTCGGAAATTGTTGCAGCTGATTACACCCTTTCGTATCAAAAAATTATTTTAAAAGGTGGGATGTATGGTTTTGTTAAGTGGGCGAATCGTGAACAAAATGATTTTTATTATACTTCTTTGAGCGACTATCGACCTACTATTTATAAAGTCAATTTAGTATCGGGGTCTAAGAGTCCAGTACTCTCATCGGATGGGATGGCAGTATGCTCAGATGTTAGTGAAGATGGTAGTAAGTTATTAGTTACGCTAGCACCCAATGGTCAACCAGATATTTATTCGTATGATACTACGACAAAAATGAAAAAAAATGAAACGAATTATTCAGGTATTGATGTTAATGGACAGTTTATGGGAAATGACACCATTGCTTTTGTTTCAGATCGTTTTGGAAGCCCGAATATTTTTTCTAAAAAGATAGGTAATAGTGCTATCTCTCAGTTGGTTTTTGAGGGGAAAAATAATTCGACATTCAGCGCGTATCGTAATCTTTTGGTATATAAAACACGTGATGATAAAGGCTTTGATCTTCATATGATTTCACTCAACTCGAATGGAGTTCGAGCATTGACCAGCAGTGGCAATAATGATACTCCCCGATTTTCATACGATGGTGAAGCGATACTTCATATTAAGCAAGAAAGTTCAGGGAGCTCATTGGGAATCATCCGTTTAGGACTCAATAAAAGCTTCTCTTTTCCGCTTCATGTGGGGAAAATTCAATCCATTGATTGGTGATTTACTTATATTTGATAAACTTTCGTTTATAGAATTGATTTAAAGGGTTTTAATGAAAAAAGTAGCGTATATGAGTGCAGTACTTGCTCTCTTGGTTTTTAGTGGGTGTTCTACGAAAGAGCCTACGATTGATGCGTCGGCAAGTAATAGTGCTGGCACTGGTAGTACAACAGGTAGTAAAGCTGCTTCTAGTGAGTCAGCTTCTAGTGTCCAACCTACTGGAATGCAATCTAGTAGTACTGCAGGTTCATCTGTGATTTCTCCTGTTAGCAATGTAAATGGAACAGATTCAAGTTCTTCAACTGCGAATGCCTCAAATAGTAATAATGCCGCTGGTGTTAATAGCGTACTATTTGATTTTGACAAATTTGATATTCGTGAGGATATGCAAGGTACACTTAAAGCTGATGCTGGATTACTGAAAAGTAAAACATTTAAGCTAGAAGGTAATTGTGATGAATTTGGAAGTGATGAGTATAATTTTGCACTTGGGTTAAAACGTGCAAATGCAGTTAAGACTGAATTAGTTAATGAAGGTGTCAATGCAGATGCCATCGCCATGACAAGTTTAGGAGAAGGCAATCCTGTTTGTACCGATAAAACACAAGAGTGCTGGTCTAAAAATCGTCGTGTTGATTTTAAACTTCCGTAAATGCGCTCGTTAATCGTTTTTACTCTTCTATCTTCAACAATTCTTCTAGCATCAGAGCCGTCGGTTTTCGGTGCTGGAGATCTTACTAATCCCAATCCTTATGGTCTGACTCACGAAGAAAAATTATTTTTAGAAAATAAAAAAGAGATTCAGGGTATTGTACGCAAAAATAATGTCCAAAATGCTAAGGTCGAGTCTGTAACTGAGCGTTTAGATGGGATGCAAGCAATTATTGAGGGACTCGGACAATCGGTCAATGATCAGAGGATCGCTCTCAAAAAAGTAGAAAATTCTGTATCGGATCAAAATCATTCAGAAGTTATAAATATTTTACGTAAGCAAAGTGATGCTAATAGTGAGAATATACTACAACTCAAAACATTACTTGAAGAACTTTCGAAGAGTGTAGATGGGATTAATGCGTCGTTTGTGACGAAAGAAGAGTTTGGTGCGCTTATTAATCAACTAAAAATTACTCTTCCGTCTTCTTCATCTTCTTCTGTATCAACGTCAAAGAAAGTTGATAATACAACGTTGGAGAAAGAAAGTAAGAAGCTTTTTGATCAAAAAAAATATGATGAAGCACAAAGCTCTTTTGAGGTGATGGTGCAGAAGAAATATAAAGTCCCAGAAGCCAATTTTTGGATAGCTGAAACCCTCTTCGAGCGTAAAAAATACAAAGATGCAATACAGTATTATAAACAGAGTGCTTCAGGAAATGATAAAGCTACTTATTTGCCAACATTATTGTTGCATACAGGTGTTGCAATGGAAAAAACTGGGGACGCTGCTAGTGCTAAAGCATTTTATGGGGCGACTATTTCAAAATTTGCGACTACCGGTGCTGCTCAAGAAGCAAAAGAACGATTGTCAAAATTAAAATAAATCGTTATTTTGAACTCTAAAAGCTATAGGGGCATTTTCAGCCTATCTATAGCTAAATGTGCTAAAATCGCATTATCTTAAAATTTGTAAGGCAAAATCAATGGCAATTGAAGCAAATCAGATCGTTTCGATCGAATATGAAGTACGTGACGGAGAAAATATTGTAGATAGTAATGTTGGTGGTCAACCATTAGTATTTATGTTTGGTAAAGGTCAAATTATCCCTGGCTTAGAAAACGGGATTGTTAATATGACGGTTGGTGAAAAAGGTGATGTTCTTGTTAAGGCAGTCGATGCATATGGCGATTATAACGAAGAAGCGCAACAAGAACTTCCACGTGAACAATTCGCAGGGATTGATTTGAATGTTGGAATGGTGCTTTATGGTCAAGGTGAAGATGGTGGTACGGTACAAGTAACCGTTAAAGAGCTTAAAGAAGACAATGTTATTATCGACTTCAATCATCCGTTAGCGGGTAAAGATTTGATGTTTACGGTAACAGTTAACAGCGTACGTGATGCATCGGCTGAAGAATTGATGACGGGTATCGCAGCAGAGAATGCTGTGGATGATAGCGGATGTTGTGGAAGCGGTGGTAACCACGGTTGTGGATGTCACTAATTTTTTAACTGCTTCAAGCGCCTCATTTGAGGCGTTTAAGACTGCCAATCTGTTAAAAGGTCTCTGCGTTAATGCCATGATTATGGGAGAACGCGGGACGGGGAAACTCACTCTTGCGCGCATTATTTTACCCTCAGCCCCTATTATTAACGGAGATAGTTTTGATGAGCTATTAAGTGCTTTGGAAACAAATGATGCTGTGATTATTCATAGACTTGACGGTATTGCCAATCTTAAACGACTTGAAGAGACCGTAAAAAAGACAAAAACGCGAATTATTGCTACAGGTGGATTTCGTTTTTCTAGCGAACAATTAGAAAACATTTTTAGCATTCGATTGTTACTTCCCCCATTACGTGAACGACCTGAAGATATTGCACTCTTGACCGATAGATTTGCCCGTGAAGCATCGGAAACATTTGCTCAAGGTGATGACTCTTTTTCGGTAAAAGAGTTTCTTCCTGATGTGAGTGAGAATGCTCTTTCATTACGTCGTCAAGTTTATTTACAGTGTTTGTTGGAAAGCATTGATGAAAATAATCTTATGGAGATAATGGAACAGTTTTTGATTCAGAGATTGGGAAGTAATAATGATTATCGAACATTCTTGCACCTCTATGAGGTGCCATTGATTCGCGCAGGAATCAAGCGGTTTAAGTCTCAATTACAACTTTCGGATAAACTCGGACTCAATCGTAACACTTTACGCAAAAAAATTGCTGAACACGCAGAGTATAAATTAGAAATCAAGGAGAGTTAATGTCAAAAAGAATAGCGATGATTTTTCCCGGTCAAGGGTCTCAAAGTATGGGGATGGGAAAATCGTTTTATGAAAATAGTCTATTAGCGCGTGAAATGTTTGAGAGAGCAGGGGAGCGTATCGGGGTTGATTTCTCAAAATTATTGTTTGAAGAAAATGAGCAACTTAATGAAACAGCGTATACTCAACCCGCTATTTTACTCATCTCAATGATTGCTTATAAACTGTTTCAAGAAGCCTATCCTACGGATGCTGTACTCTTCTTGGGACACTCATTAGGTGAATTTAGCGCATTGTGTGCGAGCGGTGCGATTGATTATGTCGATGCTGTGGAGTTGGTGCATAAGCGCGGGGCATTAATGCAAAGTGCATGTGATTCGATTGAAGCAGGGATGATGGCGATTTTGGGTCTTGATGATGCTGTTGTCGAAGAACTTTGTCAAAAAGCTAATGATGAGGGCAAACAAGTGTGGCCGGCGAATTTTAACCAAAACGGTCAGTTGGTCGTTGCAGGGTTAAAAGCCGATTTGCAAGTTATGGAATCAACGTTTAAAGAAGCAGGGGCAAAACGGGCATTATTGCTCAATATGTCAATTGCCAGCCATTGTCCTCTCCTCTCAAGCGCGCAAGAGCCACTATCTGCTGAGATGGAAAAGATGGTTAATGACACCTTTAGTGCCCCCATTGTTTCCAATGTAACGACACAAAAGTATGCGACCAAATCCGAAGCAGTTACACTTCTTAAAGATCAGTTAATTAAGCCTGTCCGATACAAACAATCAATTGAAGCAATTAGCAGTGAGATTGATATGATGATCGAATTTGGAAACGGGACAGTTCTTAAGGGTCTCAACAAACGTAATGCCCCCAATGTGGAGACGTTATCAATCTCTGATATGGAGACATTATCAAAGGTATGTGAAGCTCTCTCATGAAAATAGCCCTTATCCAAAGTGCACCGAAGCTTAACCGTTCCAATATGGGAGACGTATTGGAATTCATTGATACCTTTTTGGAAGCCGATCTGGTTGTTTTTCCTGAATTGGCGCTAAGCGGTTATATGCTCCAAGATAAGCTTTTTGAAGATGCGTGGAAGATTGATGAACTTAAGCCATTACGACAAGCAAGCTTGAGATGTGATATCGCCATTGGTGCTTCGATTTGGGATGAGGGAAGGGTTTATAATAGCGCTTTGTATTTTTCCAAGGGGGAGTTGCTTCATATCCATCATAAAAATCATCTTCCAACGTATGGAATGTTTGAAGAGGGGCGATATTTTGCTCATGGGGATGAAATAAAAAGTTTTAAAACAGCTCAAGGCAATGTGGCAATGGTGGTGTGTGAAGATGTTTGGAGAGCTCAAACTTTCGC
>CANMHZ010000057.1 GCA_947497635.1 Helicobacteraceae bacterium
TGCGCGCCCTACTCCGTATAAAAACCCATAGAGTAAGATCAACTCCCCCTCGAACGTTTTGCGATGGCGATAGAGATAGATGATCACAAAAACCACAACCCCCTCCACAAACGCCTCATACAACTGCGAAGGGTGACGGAGGGTATCATAAACATAAATCCCCCACGGTACATCGGTGGCGCGTCCTACAAGTTCTTGATTGAGAAAATTCCCGATCCGCCCGAAGACATATCCCAAGGGAACCGATACCGCCACCAAATCCATTAACTGTCCAAAAGAAACACCATGACGGCGATGATACAAATACGACCCGATCAAAAAGCCCACAATCGCCCCATGAAAACTCATCCCCCGAATTCCGACAAACTGCCCATCAATAAACGGATTAAAAATCTGCCACGGTTGTGTCAAATAGTACATCGTATGGGTATCATAAAAAAGAACATACCCCAATCGTGCCCCAAGAATAACCCCGATTTCTGCATAGATAAAATAATCATCCAACTGCTCTTTCGTAATAGCAATATTATCTTTTTGAACGATCCATTTAGCAATCATAAGAGCTGAAAGCAACGCCAAAACATACATCAACCCATACCAATGGACAGGGATAGAGAAGAGGTTAAAGGCTACGGGATTGAAGTGTTCGTATATGTGATTCCAGTATTCCATGGTTTTATTTTTCCTTATATATTTTCAATTATCCAGTCAGTGACTGGATTTTTATTTTACAATTCTTCTATCTCAAAATAGGAGGCTATCTCTTTAGCCACATTATCAATAAATATAAGTTCGAGAACCTAAATGTTTCAAGAAGTTTTTTGACTTTTTTTTAGATCGACTTTTTATCATCCAATTTTAATGATCAATCTAATGCACTAAAGGAATTTTCATAGTAAAACAGCTGCCAAAATCTATTGTTTTTACACTTAATGATCCCTTCATCCTAGATTCAATAATATTTTTAGCAAGATAGAGCCCTATACCCGTTCCACAAGCATCATGCTTGGTTGTAAAATAGGGATCAAAGATCTTCTCTATAATTTCATCACTAATACCCCCACCATTATCGATAACTTCAATAATACCATCCTTATTATCACAGTTAAATGCAATGGTTATCTTCCCCAGCTCAATACTCTTCTCTTCAATTTGGAACTTGATTGCATCAATAGCGTTGTTAAACAAAATAATCATCACTTGTTTAAATTCATTCTCAACACCATAAAAAGAAAAATCACAGTTAATATTGAGGGTAGTAACGACATTATTACTTTGAAATTGTGCACCGAGAATAATCAAGATATCTTCAATGCTTTTTCTTGGATGAAAAACAATGGTCTCTCTATCTGGATGAAGAAATTTTCGAAAATCATCAATAGTCTGCGACATGTACCTGATATTTAAGCTGATAATATTCATCTTCTCATGAAAATCTTTTTCAGTCATAAAACCGAGGGTATAGTGAGTCTCTAAATTCACCGTCGCTAATCCAATGATATTGAGAGGTTGTCTCCATTGATGCGCAATTGATTCAAGCATCTCGCCCATTGCAGCTTGTCTTGATTGATGGAGCATTAAACGCTCTTGTTTTTGCTGTTTCTCAATCTCCTTTTTGACCCTTTCCTCAAGCTCATTATTGAATGATTTAAGTTGCTCTCTTTGCTGATGTAGGATTTTGAGGCTCTCTTCCAAATCAATTTGTGTTTTTTTGAGTTGTGTTATGTCACGACCAGTCCCTACCGTTCCAATAATATTTCCGTTTTTATCGCAAAAAGGGGCTTTATACACTTCTAAATAAAGCAATTTTCCTTTGACATTTCCGTACTCTTCAAACTTCATGGGCTTGTTGTTCTCTATAACAACTAAGTCGGAGTTAAAACACAACTCCCCAAATGTATGCCAATCTGGATTATCATTGTGTGTATTTCTCTCTCGCATGGCAAAAAATACATCATTTTTACCTATAGGCTCATCCGTATCCTTTGTCATCAGCAAACCATCACATATCGCTTGATTGGCATATAGATAGTTTCCATTTAATTCTTTGACCCACAACATATCCGGAAGATTTTGTGATAAAAGTTTTAATAACTCAGAGTTATGCTCTTTTAAGTCTGAAATCTCAAATGTCACAATATTTTCCTTTTGTTCTACTTCGAACGTCGAAATGAGGGAGCGTTCTTCTGTCTGATGTCAATATTATCTTTTTCAACAATCCATACCAATGGACGGGGATAGAGAAGATATTAAAGGCTACGGGGTTGAAGTGTTCGTATATGTGATTTCAGTATGCCATAGTTTAGTTGTTTCCTTTGATATCTTTTTGTAGTTCGTCTAATTCATCTTCAATAAATTCTTCTATCTCTTTAAGAGAAGGGAGATTAATTTTGTATTTGGAGACAAAAAGCTGATTACTGAGTCCCGCCGTAGCATACTCAACTTTAGTATTATTTTTACCCGCACATAATATCAATCCGATAGGTGGGTTATCATTCTCCGCCATGATCTCTTTTTTGTAGTAATTGAGATAAAAGTTCATTTGTCCCACATCGGCATGAGAGAACTCTCTGATTTTCAAATCGACCAATATGTGACATTTTAACACCCGATGATAAAAGACCAAATCGATTCGGTCATGTTCATTATCAATCGAAATTCGCTTTTGACGCGCTTCGAAACAAAATCCGTTACCAAGTTCAAGTAAAAAGTCCTGTAAATGGTTCAGAAGTGCCATCTCTAAATCGTTCTCACTGTATTTCGCTTTGGTCTCCAACCCTGTAAATTCCAATATATAGGGATCTTTGATAATCTGTTCGGGCAGTAGTATTTCGCTTGTAGACGTAATCGATGCAATTAACTCTTTTTTATCGTATGACAATCCAATCCGTTCATAGGTTTGTGCGTTAATTTGTCGCCGAAGTTCTCGAACGCTCCAATTTCCTTTGATCGTTTCTACTTCATAAAATAATCTTTTTAAAGGTTCATCTATTTGAATGAATTCAATGAAATGTGAAAATGTACACACATTGATCAATTTAACAATGTCAACTTGAGTATTTTTAAATTCGTCAGACAATGTCTGACTTATTTGAGGATAGGTCAAATAAAATTGCCTAAATAACTTTAAATTCGTATTTGAAAGACCTTTGATATGGTTCAAATTTCAATCACATTGTACCCGTTATATTTTTTCATATTTTATCATCGTGCATGTCCCTTTTGATGCTGCCCCATAATTTGAGTCATCACTTCCAAGTTTTCATCCAAACGATACGCTTTTCCAAATCCCATAACAGCATTTCCACTCACCGTAGAGAGTTTAAAAAGATGAAAATCACCCATACCGGATAACGAGTTAATCAAATCACCATCAAAGTTCTCTTTGAACAAAGTCATTATCGCTTCAAACGCCCCTTCTTCACGGAGAATTTCAGACTCAGTAGCCTCAATGGTAATGCGTTTACGGGCGAAGGGTTGAAGTGTTTTGGCTTCATCTTCGGCAAAGAGCAACGAAACTTTTTGGGAATTCAAGAGATTTCGTCCATGTTGCGCGACGGTACTAATCAAGATATAAAATTCGTTCCCTTGTTGGACAAATGGAGCGGTGCTTGCGTGCGGTTGCCCCTCTGGAGTTAACGATGCCATCATAAGGGTTTGGAATTGCTCTAAAAATGTGCTGATTTCTTGTGTTGTCATTATTTCCCCCTCAACGCTTCGGCAATCAACTCAATCGGATTTTTAAAGACAACATCCACATTTGCTTCATTCATTGAATTGTTAATTTGCATACGGCACGCACTGCACTCGGCACTGACGATTTGTGCCCCTGTGTTTTGGATCATGGCAGCTTTGGGGCGACCGACCGCTTGTGCGAAATGAAATTTCTCCGTTTGCATCGTCACTCCTCCAAAACCACAACAGGCATTAGGATCACTCATCTCTTTGATGGCGTAATTTTGGGCAATAAGGGTTCGAGGCTCTTTGTGAATCCCTTGCATTTTGCGGGCATGACACGGGTCGTGATAGGTGACACTTAAATCAGAACGCTTTTTATGCGCTAACACCGTTTTAAGATCGGTATGTTGCTCCAGCCACTCGGTTGCCATAAAGATCTTATCTTTTAGTTTTTTGGAGCGCTCCAACCACTCTTGTTGATCGTGAAAGAAGTGCTCATAATCGATTTTTATCATCGCACTACACGTCGCTTCAGGGATAATAATCGCCTCTACCTCATCAATAAAACTCTCGAAATAGGCAATGTTTTTCTTAGCATTGTGATCAACGGTAGCAAAATCTCCCGTAAAATAGGCAGGTGCCCCGCAACAGAGCTGTTTTTTTGGGATAAAGACATCGATTTGAAGCTCTTCTAAAATTTCAACCAATCCATCACCAATTTGGGTGTAGTTGTAATTTCCCAAACATCCGATGAAAATCGCGACACGCCGTTTCCCCCCATGGGAGATATTTTCAGGATAGCTGTTTAAAAAAGAAGTTTTCCCCATAGAGGGTAAAAGCCTATCTTTTTTGATGATGGGAAGATTAAATCGCGGTTGCATTGAGTTGAGTTCGGCTTTGATTTTAAATCCGCAGGTTTGAAAGACGTAGCCAAGTTTAAACAAAATATCCATTGTCGTACGGTGACGAAGAAGATAGAAAAATGCTCGTTTGAACCATGCAATCCCAAACTTATCGGCAATATCGGCACGCACTTGCTCAATCACCATATCGGTTGCTAATGCCTTGGGACAGACATCGGTACAATTGGTACACAAAAAACAGCTCTCAAAAATCTCTTTGGCGTTAAAATCAAGTTCCAATTCACCCCGCTGATACGCACCAAGGAGATCAATAAACCCACGAGGAGAAGTTACTTCATCCGCATTAACATTGTGAATAGTACAGACGGGGATACACTTCCCACATTTAATACACGCATCTGAGGTTTCGGTAAAATTGAACAATTCGCCGTGCTTTGTCATCTTACACCGTCTTGCTAAATGTTTTTGAGTTGGAAACGTGCCGTTTCATATAGGCATCAAAAACGATGGCAATATTACGGATCAATAACGTCCCAGTAGGAGAACATTCGATAAGTGTTGGGGTCATAGTCAGAAGTTCATCCACTTCGAAAGGTTTCAATTCTTCAAGCGCATCGGCAAAATACTCAGCAAACTTCACGTTGTAGAGTTTCTCAAATCGGCTAATATCAAGTTTGAAGTTAGACATCAGTTCCATAATAACGTATTGACGGATACGGTCATCGTCATTGAGGGCAACACCCCTCTCGTGAGGTAATCGTCCTGCATCAATCGCCTCTTCGTACCGATCCATCTCTTTGAAGTTTTGAGAGTAATAATCTGCCCCCTCACCAATAGAGGTGAGACCGACACCGATCAAATCCGCACCCCCTTTGGTCGTATACCCTTGAAAATTACGGTGTAACTCCCCTTTTTCAATCGCTTTGAAAAGTTCATCCGCAGGCTTGGCAAAGTGATCCATCCCAATCATTTTATATCCACGCTCATTCATATAGTCGATGGTATAACGCATAATTGCCAATTTTTCCGCAGGAAGAGGCAATGTCGTCTCATCAATTTTACGCATCGTTTTCTTGAGCCACGGCACATGGGCGTAATTGAATACGGCAAAGCGATCAGGGTTGAGGGAAATCGCTAAATCAAGGGTCTTTTTGAACGTCTCCAAACTTTGATACGGCAATCCATAAATAAGATCAACATTGACGCTCACCATATTGTATTGACGGGCTAACTCCATAGCAGCTTTCGTAATATCATACGGCTGAACACGGTGTACTGCGATTTGTACTTTTTCATCAAAATCTTGAATCCCGAAGCTGACACGATTGAATCCCGCATCACTCATCACCTTCATCTGTTCTTCGTTGATATGACGAGGATCAATTTCACAACTAATCTCCGCATCGGCTGTAAAATTCTTGAAATGACCTTTGATCGCACCAATAATACGCCCCAACTGTTCGGCATTAAAAAACGTTGGTGTCCCACCACCAAAATGGAGCTGAATAACAGGGCGATTAACATCAATGTGTTGAGCTAAAATCACCATCTCACGTAACAAATAATCGATATAACGCTCTTTTTTATCCTCTTTAGAGGTAAAAACAACATTACATCCACAAAAGTAACACGCATTTTTACAAAATGGAAGATGAAAATATAGTGACAGCGGACGCTTAGGATCTTGAGAATGAAGTTTTTCAAGATAGGACGTGTAACCAAACGTATCACTAAACTCCAATGCGGTCGGATAACTCGTGTAACGTGGTCCGGGTTTGGAATATCGGGTAAATTTATCAAAATCGAGCATTATGGACATCCATTATTGTGAAAATTTCTGTAATTCGCGATTATACCCATTTCGATTGAACCTCCCCTAAAGCACTTATATTAGAGATGAAATGCTATAATAATCTCTTATTTATTATAAAGTTGTGATAAAATAATCAAAAATTTATCAATGAAGTGACTTATGACCTCCACTAAAGTACTTATTATCGAAGACGATGACGTAACGGCTCTTAATTTGAAAATGTCACTGGAAAAATTGGGGTATGAAATTCTCTCTCTCGCGAATGATGAGATTAGTGCTCAAAATAAAATCAAAATTTACAATCCCGATATTGTCCTCATCGATATAGGGCTAAAACGTAATAACGAGGGGATAGAAATTGCCCATTTTATACGTGACAAAATGCCACGCCCTTTTATCTTCCTTACCGCCCACTCCGATACAGAGGTTCTTGCAAGCGCCAAACAAACAGAACCGTACGGCTATATCGTCAAACCATTCGACCCACTCAATCTTCATACGACCATCCAAATGGCTCTCTACCGCTTCAAGGAGGAGGAAAAACGGCTTATTAGTATTGATGAACTCAAACACGATAAAGAATATCTCGAAAAACTCCTTTATGTCAAAAAAATTTCGAATCAGCCTATTGTGGAATTTGGAGAAGGGTATCGACATGACATCACACTCTCGGAGACCTTTTATAAAAACCAAAAAATTAAATTGACCAAAAAAGAGAACGCTTTTATCCGCCTATTGATCGTTCATTTAGGAAGTGTCGTTGATTTTGCACAGGCGACTGAATACGTATGGGAACGAGAAGGAGCAAGCGATAATAGTGTCCGAACGCTCGTGTGGCGATTACGGAACAAACTTCCTACGGATGTGATCAAAAACTCTTCAGGAGTTGGGTATTATTTGGAGGAGTAAATTTGCTCGCCTTTTGGCAAACATCCATACTCCTTCTTTAGCACGTGATACGCTTC
>CANMHZ010000058.1 GCA_947497635.1 Helicobacteraceae bacterium
TAAATTCTATCATCCCGCCCTCCATTAGTGTGCAACCATTGCAATGTAATAACAACGCATACAACGCTCTGCTTCAGACATCGCCTCTTCTTGGGTAAAGCCGTATTTGACTTCACGATTGTTATCACGACGCTCTTCCACAGTGAGTACTTCACTATGCTGACGCGGTAAGCCGGGAAGCCAACCCGTGATTTTCTCTTTTTTGTCGTAGACTTTGAGTTTACGCAAGTGATCTTCCATAATCTCATTATCACACAAAGTAATCTCACCCGAAATAACATAACGTGCCATTACCGAAGCAGCCCGCTTGGCTTGACCGACGGCATTAACGATCGTCATCGGACCGTATTCACAATCCCCAGCCGCAAAGATCCCTTTACGAGAAGTCATGTAATCTTTCCCGTTGGTTTTGATCGTCGCCCATGAGGTACGCTCAATCTCCCACTCTTGGGGTATCAGTTTCAAATCGGCACTTTGTGAAACAGCAGGGATGAGATAATCACACTCCATCTCAAAACTTGCTCCTTCGATTTTCTCCAACGTCGCCCGTCCACCATTGGGATCAGGAACGAGTTCGTAGCGATCAACGGTAAGTGATTTTAAAACATCGTTCTCGTCATACATAGCTGCAACAGCGGAGTGAAAAATAAATTCAACCCCCTCTTCGACTGCCTCATGATACTCTTCATACGTTGTATTTTTGATAATCGTTTTCTCATCACGACGATAGAGCATTACGACCTTTTTAGCGTTTGCACGAATCGCACATCGTACTACGTCCATCGAGGTAAATCCACCCCCAACACACACAAGCGTTTTGCCTGTTAAATCAACAAAATTGGCAGGAAGCATGTGGCGAACTTGATCGGCTTCGGGAACCATAATGTCATATTTAACTTGTAAATTGACCTTATCTAAAAAGTCGATTGCTCCCCAATATCCTTGAATTTCAGGACGTTCATTGTCACAATAAACTTTTTTCGAAATACGTGTCCCAGTAGCCACCAAAATCGCATCATAATCGGTCTCATATTGACGCATCATATCGGCAGTTACTTTGGTATTGGTGATAAAGTTTACCCCAAGATCACGTACCGCTTCTATATCTTGGTTATATTTACCAATGGGCATACGGTATTCAGGAACACCTACAGCAACTTCACCACCAAGGACAGGAAGCTCTTCGTAGACATCAACCTCGATACCATCCAGTGCCAAATAATACGCACCCGTAAGCCCCGCTGGTCCGGAACCGATAACGGCTACTTTCTTGCCAATTGAAGACTTTTTTTCACTTGGATGGAAGAATCCAAAACCATGATCGGTCTCATAATCAGCACCCAAACGTTTGAGTTCCATGATCGAAATTGGCTCATCCAAATTCGTGCGACGACACTCAGTTTCACACGGATGAGGACAAACACGTCCGCACGTATGGGCTAATGGCATTGTCTGACGCGTTGCCATTAGAGAATCATCAAAACGTAAATCTCTTACACCCTCAATATACGCAGGAATATCAACGTGTGCAGGACACGCATCCATACACGGTGCTGTAATCTTGGCAATATAGTTGGTATCTTCCATATGGTAATGTTTAGAAGCTTTTTGATTGTTAATACAATCTAGAAATTCGGCTTCAAAATGGTTCATTAAATCAAGTAATGGAGTTGGAACAGTTTTACCAATCTCACACTTGGAAGTCTCTTGCATCGTTTTAGAAACCTCTTTGAGGTGATCCATATCCGAAAGAGCACCCTCACCACGAGCAATTTTATCAAGAAGATCGTACAAAATGCGTCCGCCCCAACGCCCTGGAGCACAACGACCGCACGCCTCAGAGTAAACTTGATATTGCGCCGCGTATTCCGTAGCAAGACGTACGACATCCACATCGGGATTAAAAAGCGCCAAACCATCCCATCCGATAAACGCCTTAGAGTGAGAATGTTCATTGTACTGCTCAGGGAGATTGTACGCCGAGATTTCCCACTCAGATTCGGGTTTACCAATGTTGTTGATCTGCTCTCCGCGCCATGTGGAGAAATAGACTTTGCTCACGTTTAATCCTTACGCTTGACCACAATGGTCCAATCGACTTCATTAAATTTCAATGAGTTAATGAGTTCAAATCCATTGGCTTTTACCAAATCGGCTGAACCTTGAATAGGGGTAAAATCACCGATCTCAAATAAGAAAATCACTACCTCTTTCGGGTCGCTCTCCTCTTTTAGGATTTCAGCCATACGGTCATAAAAAGCACCTTTTAGGTGACGAAGGTCGTAACGTTTCATAAGTGCTCCTCTTAGCGGTCAACTTCACCGAAAACGATGTTGGTCGTTCCGATGATAGATACTACGTCGGGGATATAATGCCCCGGCAATAAATCGGTCAAAATACCCGTGTGCCAAAACGATGGAGCACGAAGCTTAAGACGGTACGGATAAGCGCCACCTTGGCTATTGATGTAATACCCAAGTTCACCTTTTGGTGATTCAGTCGGAATATACACCTCACCTACCGGCGGGCGCATTCCCTGTGTCACGAGGACGAAATGTTGCATCAATGAGTAATTTTGAGTCATAATATCAAGTTTTGGTGCTGAAATATACTGCGGTGCGTGTGCCATCAATTGTGGCTGTGTATCTGCATACATATCAATCACTTGATACAAGATTTTTGCCGATTCACGCATCTCTGCCATGTAAAGTTTATAACGGGCATAGTTGTCCCCTTTATCGGAAACAGGAACATTGAACTCTACTTCGTCGTACAATTCGTATGGCTCTTCTTTACGAATATCCCACTCAACGCCTGAAGCACGAAGCATTACCCCTGAACATCCCCAACTCAATGCCATCTCGGTCGAAATAACACCGACATTTTCCATACGCATCAACCAAATACGATTCGTGTCGAGAAGGTCTTCATAGTCTTTGATATTTTCAGGTAATTTGTCCAAGAATTTACGCAAGTCACCAATAAAATTATCCGGTAGATCCAGTGGAACCCCACCGATACGAACGGCTGAATGAGTCAAACGCGCACCACAATAATCTTCAATCAGATCCATCAAATATTCACGCTCACGAAACGCGAACAAGAAAACAGTCATAGCTCCAATATCCAAAGCCGTTGTCGCCAACCAAAAAAGGTGGGACATAAGACGGTTGGTTTCAAGAAGCATCATACGAATGACTTTCGCACGACGAGGCACTTCAAGACCAATCAAACGCTCAACCGCAAGGGCAAAACCGTAGTTGTTTGAGCTTGAGGCGATATAGTCCATACGATCCGTTGTTGGCATGAATTCATTATAAATCATGTTTTCTGCCATCTTCTCCATACCACGGTGAAGGTATCCAATATCAGGATGGGCTTTCGTGATTTGCTCTTGTTGCATGTGCAACATAAGGCGTAATTGTCCGTGAGCCGAAGGGTGTTGAGGCCCAAAGTTGAGGATCATCTCATTATCAGCACGATCAAACGTGATATTTTCAAAAAAGGGTCTAAGACGATTGGATTGTTGCATTCATAGCTCCTTAACGGTCACGATCAGAGATCACAACCGATTTCTCTGCATCAAATTTTTCGATCATAAATACACCCTCAGTCTCTTGGTAGACAAGAGGAGTATCAGGTTCGCCATTGCTAATATCAGTTCCACGCGGGACTTCATGTCCAAGGCGTGCGAAACGTTCCGTATCGTAACGGTCAATTCGGGCAGGATCACGATTTTCAGGTCCGATAATCTCACGCGCTTCTTTACCGAAAATTTTATCCACTTCATACCACGCGGCAAACTCATCCCCTTGAAGAGGATATGTTTTACGCAACGGGAATCCTTCCCAATCATCCGGCATCAAAATACGTTTCATAAAGGGGTGATTATTGATAACAATGCCGAACATATCGTACATCTCACGCTCAGACCAATCAGCACTTCGGAAAAGTTTTTCGACACTTTGAATCGACTCTTTTTCGTCAATTTTGCATTTAATACGAAGACGTTTGCGTTTCGTCATACTCAACATTTGATAGAAAATTTCAAATTTTCCCTCGTCTGCCAACCAATCAATCGCCGACATTTCGGAGAGCTGATTGTACGCACGCTCATTCTTGAGCATTTCAATGACTGCGAAATTATCGGCAGGATTGATGATTACCACCATTTGATCGACTTGAATATACGCTTCCAAAACATCAAACTGTGCTTTGATCGCTTCTAAATCTTCAGCAAAAACAGCATCACTGCTCACGTCATGTTTCGCAACTTGCGGAGCTACCCAATAACGATCCGTGTAATACGGTTTCTTTTGTACGTTGTCTTTTGGAGTATAGGCTCTCATTACATCAACCTTTTTGGTTTTTGAGCACGAGATGCACTCTCACGACGAATTTTTTGTTGAAGCATTAGAACCCCATATTGCAATGTTTCAGGACGAGGTGCACACCCTGGGAGATACAAGTCAACAGGGATAACACGGTCAACTCCTTGAACGGTAGCGTAGGTATTAAACATCCCCCCCGTATTGGCGCATGAACCCATTGAGATAACCCATTTTGGTTCTGCCATTTGGTCATACAAACGGCGAATGAACTCCGCATGTTTTTTGGTCAATGTCCCTGCGACTACCATCAATTCAGCTTGACGGGGAGAAGCACGGAAAATTGTACCAAAACGGTCAAAGTCATAGCGAGATGCCCCTGAAGCCATCATCTCAATACCGCAACATGCTAATCCATACGTCAAAGCCCACAGTGAATTGGAACGACCCCAGTTGACGACTTTGTCAATCGTCGTAAGGGCGACAGGAAGACCACCGTCTTTTAGATAATTTACTTGATGTTGTGCCATTCGAGGGCTCCTTTCTTCCACGCGTAAATAAACCCGATAGCCAGTAACACGATGAACATCATCATCTCTGCAAAACCAAACCATCCAAGTAATTTAAAATCAATCGCCCACGGGAACATAAAGACGATCTCGACATCAAACAATAAAAACAACAACGCGAACAGATAAAACTGTGTTGAGATACGGTTCGGCTGTTTACTCACTTCCGGTCCGCACTCGTACGGAGAGAGTTTAATTTTTTCCGTGTCTTTAGCCGCCAATGCGCGGCTGGCTAAGCGTGCAAGTACCGTTGTCGCATAAAATGCCCCAAACGTAAGTACAAACAGGACAAATACCCCAAAATAAGGATTTGCTACGTTATAGTGCTCCATGAGTCCGACCTTTATCGTATTAAATAAACAATTATTGCACTATAACAAAAAGAGAATTAAACAACCCCTTATCTATGGGAACTTATTGGGGCAGTGTTACGTTTCTTAACACTGTAGATTTATTATTTCTTTCGAAAATGAAAGTATGCGTTACACAATGTAACGTTCTAAGAGTTAATTTTTTTCATACTAAAGACCAAAAAATACCACATTCTAAATCAGCATTTTTCAATTTACGATAAAAACTTCCATTTATTTGTTTATGATTGATAACATATCCCTCAAAACGTTTGTATAATTCACTATCACATTGAAAATTCGCCGATTCATCCCAAAATTGATCCATTGAGCCTTGATACGTCAGCCCTTCTAAATCATAAATAGCAGCCCCACACACTTTTAAAGGGGTATTATGGTGAATTGCTGAAAGTCCGACGGTTGAATTAATCATAATAGCACCACGTGCATACTCCAGAAGCGTTGGAAGGTGCTGATCGTGAATATAATGGACTCTTGCAGTAAGATTATGATGCTCAGCTAATCTATGAATAAAGATATTATAATCATTATAGCCACGATCCAAAGGATGATGTTTGATTACCAGCCACGTCTCTTTTGAAGCATGTGCTGCGAAAGAAGCAATCACCTTTTCAAGAAAGTGTTCAACGGATCTAAAGTCAGAATGATCAACAATTTGAGCATCCGTTGATATTTGCAAAGGAACTAAAAAATACTTTTTTTTATAAATAGTAATCAAATCGCTGTCTATTCCAGATTCTACATAACGATACCACTGCTTTCGCCATACAGAACGGATCCAATAGAGTCCTTCAAAAGGGTTTAAAGGGCGGTGGTGAGAATAGTGTTGAAAAATTGGATACAGTAAGGCACTGTAAAAATAATAGAGCGTTGCCCACCATGCAGCATAACGAAATGTGCTCCCAATAGGAGCCCTTTCAAATACAGTAAACTCATCCTGCTCTAAAGATTGATAAAATGCTGGGTCACGTGGGATTTGTGAGTGACCATTAACTCCGAACTTTTCGAATGTAATGTAATCAGGGCGAATATATCCTTCCTCAAAAACACCAATCTCTATCCCTTTTTTATCGGCTATAGCATGCGCGATACGATGATATTTACGACAATCACCAAATAATATAATTATTTCAATTTGATGTTTTTCAATAAAATCAGTAAAAAACTGAGGCCACTCTTCAAATTTACCTCTAAAATTTATAGCATCACGGGAAGAAAAGAACCAATCTCCGCCGTTAAAATTGATTTTATGAACGGTTGCACCAACATGTTGTAAATCAAAAGCTAGATGTTTAAAAAAAGGGCCTACAGAACCTTGCAATAAGAGAACTTTCTTTCCTTTAAACGATTCTATCCCCTCTTTTACCACGTAAACAACCTTTTGTAGTTAATCTAATTTTGTATTGTACGATAAATCTGCTGTGACTTGCGGCTTATCCAGTTACGGATTTTTAGTGCACTCGAATTACGATATATGCTACGTTTTTCCTCAAATATGCTCAGAATCTCTTCAATTTCGCACTGCTTTTTCGTCTCAGGATGAATATAACGAGGATAGAGTAAATATGTCCCTGCTATAAGTTCATCAATACTCAATATTCTGCTTCGTCGCTCACACATATAGGAATCTTCGCTCAGTCCCCATCCTGCATAAAATGGCACTCCATACGTAACAACTTTAATCCCTCGCATTATTGCCTCAAATCCTACGAGTGAGGTCATCGTGTGAACTTCATCCGCGTGAGCCAAGACACTATCAATGCCTACTTCCGTAACAATACGGTCGCAATAGCTAAGCGCATCACTTTCAATTACTGCTCCTACTCTATTACCAACAAGTACATCAGGATGGGGTTTATATACAATATAAGCATCAGGACGATTGGCTCTTGTTTGTTGCAATAGCTTCAA
>CANMHZ010000059.1 GCA_947497635.1 Helicobacteraceae bacterium
ATGATGTTCTTCTTTTAGAAAAAGAGCCTACCCTTGGAGGGTGCGCTTCTACTTTTACCCACGGTCATTATCACTATAATGCAGGGGCGACAACCCTTTCAGGTTATCATGAGGGGGGAATGGTACGCAAACTTTTTGAGGAGATCAATGTTCAGCCCAAACTCATCGTAACCGACCCAGCCATTGTCGTACTTCAAGGGAATAAGGAGATTAAACGTTTTTCAAATGTCGATCAATTTGTTCAAGAGCTCCAGCGTACCTACCCTCACCCCAAACATACTGAATTTTGGGAATTGGTTCACACTATCGTTGAATCATTTTATGCACTTAATGGGCACTATTATTCCAATGCCTCTGTGTCCAAAAAATTACGCTCTCTCATGAGTATGACCCCTATCCTCAAAAAATTCTGGCCCTATCTCTGGAAAGATGCCCGTAGTTTTATCCATAATTTTTATGGGGGACTATCGCAAGATTATTGCGATTTCTTGGATGCTCAGATTTTGATTGTCACTCAAAGCACGAGTGAACATATTAATTTTTTTACCGCCGCCGTGGCTCTTGGGTACACTTTTAATGAAACCCACTATGCCGTAGGAGGGATGGGGAAACTGTGTGAAAACCTTACTTCACGCGTTAGTGATGTACGTACCCATACAGAAGTCACCTCGATTCACCAAGAAAAAGATCGTTTTATCCTCAAAACCAATACGGACTCTATCGAAACGAAGAATTTGATTATGGGGACGACCCATTATGAGAGTGGGAAATATTTCCAAAGTAAAATAATACAAAACTATTACCATCGCTACGAGAAGCTCAACAACCATCAAAGTGCTTTTCTCCTTTATCTCACGATGAAATCCGAACACTCTTTTCATCACCATTATCAAATTATCACCCAAGAAGTCATTCCGCATACCCTTTCCAAAGCTCTATTCATCTCCTTTAGCGATGTCAGCGATACCGATATTGCGCCCCAAGGGTTTTACAGTATTACAGCTTCGATTCACACCGATGCACGCTGGTGGATCAATCTTGAACCCTCACGTTACCGCCAACAAAAAAAAGAACTCACGCAAGTACTTCGTACCCTAATTTGTGATACACTTCACCTAGATGTGAGTGAGATTGTTGAGAGCTTCGCCGCAACGCCGAAAACATTTGGTCGCTATATCAATCGTACTCAATTGGGAGGAAATGCTTTGACTATGAACAATCTCCTCCCCCGCCTCCCCTCCAACGATACCTCTATACAAGGACTGTATCAAGTAGGTGATACTTCGTATGCCGCACAAGGGTGGCCGGGGGTTGCTATGGGTGCACTGAATCTAATGCGGTTAATCCATGAATAAACTCGAACTTCGCATCACGGTACGAGATTGGCTTAGCGTACTGCTTATCGGTGTTTTATTCTCTGGGTTTCTGTCGATTTTGGGGTACTATATTCTCAATCTTTCTATGATTCATGGGCTCTTATTTGGGATAACACTCGGATTTTTTATCACGTTGTATTCCCTCATCTTTATCTCTGCCATGAATCAGTATCTTCTTCCTCGTGTTGGCAAGGGATGGTGGAATGCTATTGCGGCACTTTTCTCTTTTTTATCGGGTTTTTTAGGGACTCTTTGCACCTACGCTGTTGTTGAGACAACCTCTCTTAGTGTCATTGATCTGTTTCGTCTCCATCCGCTCCAAAGTGCCTCTATTATCGGGATACTCACTTATTTGATGGGGGCATTGATGTACCGTTTCGTTAAAGCACGTAATGAAAAGGAACATATTAATTCGCTCTTTATCCAAAGCCGTATCGCTTCACTTGAAACACAACTCAATCCCCATTTCCTCTATAATGCCCTCAACTCTCTGGCTGAACTGATCCACCAAGACCCCAACAAAGCGGAAGAAGCCGTCCTTAAAATTTCTACTTTTTTGCGCAATACGATGGGAGAAAAACCGTTAATATCACTAAAAGATGAGCTTCGAAATGTTCGTGATTACATTGATCTTGAAAATATCCGCTTCGGGGGAGCGATTACCCCTCTTATCGAGCATGATGAAACCGCACTTCATCGTTTGATCCCAAAATTCTCTATCCAATTGTTATGTGAAAATGCCATCAAGCACGGATTCAATACCGCTTCTAGTAATTTTCAAATTCATATTTCTGTAATCAATACCGAGAAACTCATCATACGTGTCTCGAATAACGGTCGTCCGATTCAAAACACCGCATTTGGAATCGGTCTTTCGAATCTTCAAGAACGATTCTCCCATTTGTGTAATGGTAAATTAACGATAGAATCGCTTGATCCACCCACCTATACCCTAGAATTAAAGGTCTGCCATGAAAATTTTGATCGTTGATGATGAACCCCTAGCCCTTTCACGGTTACAACGACTGCTAACCTCATTGGGTCACAGCGAAATTTCCACTGCTTCTTGTGGTAAAGAGGCGCTTGAATGTGTTGCCAAAAATGATTTTGATGTTGCTTTTTTGGATATTTCAATGTCCGATATGGACGGTATCGAACTGGGATATGCACTGCGTTATACCCATGAGACTATGGCGATTATCTACCAAAGTGCCCATGAAAGCTATGCGCTCAAAGCGTTTGATGTGGGAGCCGTTGATTATTTACTCAAACCCTACACAGCCGAAGCCGTATCAAGGTCGATTGAACGCGTCAGTGTAAAAAATACACCAAAAGAGCTTCGACTCATTGCCAAAGCTGGAGAGAGTCACTATCTCCTCTCTCCTCATGAGATACTCTACGTTAAAGCCGATTTGACCGAAGTGATCTTTCGGACAAAAGAGGGATTTTCGTACTACCCCAAAAAAATATCCGAGGTTGAAACCCTTTTAGAACCACACAATTTTTTACGGGTACATCGCTCCTATCTTATCAATCTCAATGCCATAGAAGAGATGACAACCATTGATCAAAGCCGACTTAGTTTCACACTGCAAGGGATCAAAGAGAGTATAGAGAGTTCCAAAGATGGAGCGAAACATTTTCGCCACCTTTTTAAATAATTACAGGAGAAGACAATGAAAATAGTTATTTGTGGAATAAGCGGTTTTGTGGGGAATGCCCTTAAGGAACATTTCACTGCTCGCGGTGATGACGTAATTTCTTTGAGTGTACGATCCAATATAAGTGTCGAATCCATTGCCAAAAAGCTAGAAGGGTGTGATATTCTACTCAATCTTGCAGGGGCGAATATTCTCGGTCGATGGACATCTAGTTATAAGAATGTGTTACGTCAAAGCCGTTTGGAAACAACCGATAAACTAACCAAAGCCCTAAAATACGCCACTAATCCCCCTAAAGTGCTATTAAACGCCTCTGCTGTCGGAATTTACGATAATCTCCATAAACACGACGAAGATTCACACCATTTTGAAAATGATTTTTTAAGTACCTTGGTTCAAGACTGGGAGAGTGCCGCTATGCAAGCCTCATCTTCTAGCGTGCGTGTATGTCTACTTCGATTTGGGGTCGTTTATGGAAAAGGGGGTGGAGCCATGGCAAAAATACTTCCCCCTTTTAAACTAGGACTGGGTGGCAAAATGGGAAGCGGTGATCAAATGATCTCGTGGATTCATCTGAATGATTTGGTCAATATGTTTGCCTTTTTGATCGATCATCCACAATTAGAGGGAGTTTTTAATGCCACATCGCCCCATCCCCTCTCCAACGCCGACCAAACCAAAGCAATGGGAACTATTTTACACCGCCCTGTCTTTTTGGATATGCCCTCATTTTTGGTCAAACTCCTTTTTGGAGAAGGCTCTTCGGTGATTTTGGACTCTAAAGAGGTCTATCCCAAACGGTTACTCGAAGCTGGATTTAGGTTTAACTATCCACAATTTGAAGAGGCTATGCGGGAGATTGTGACAAGCTATTGATTGGTGAACTTTTCTCTAATACAGTAAAGCGTGTTATAATTTTATCATTAAATCCAAGGGGTATATTATGACGATGACAATTACCGTTAATGATAGCATTGCCGATAAAGTAATGGCATTTTTGAACTCTTTCCCTAAAGAGGCGATGAAAATTGAATCATTACGCCCGTGGTATGCAGATGAAGTTAAATGCCGTGCCGATGAATACCGACGTGGAGAGATGGAGACCGTGCCACATAACGAAATGTGGGAACGTATCGAAAGACAGATAGAAGCGTGAAGATTATTTACAGCCCACGTTTTGAGCGTGAGGCAATGGTCATTTATGATTTCATAGCTAAAGAGTTTCTCCCTCTTTATCAAATGTGATCATGCCCATACTTGTGATTTCGGCATTTTGGAAATCATCGCTTTGGCTTGGGTAAGCATTTTACGTTGCGTATTATCTCTAGGTGATTGGTTTTCGAGAGCTGATGTCTGGATAACTCTATTGACAATTTCATGTGCTTTCTTTTCGATCTGAGCTTGATAGAGGGCTTTGGGAGAGTGCACAGGCTTAATAGATATTTCACAATCGAGCGCGACCGCTATTTTATCGAGTGTATCCAATGATATGTCGTGTCCTGCAAATGTGCGCTTGACTGTGGCTATTCCTATCCCTGCACGAGAGGATATCGCTTCGTAAGGGATAGAGAGAGCCTCTTTTTGCTTCTTTAGTTCGAAGAGGATAAGTGCTTTAAACATATTGGCTTCCATTGGTATCAAAAATGATACTTAATAATTTTATTAATTGAGAGAATTATATCTAATTCGTGAAACAATCCTCATTCAAATCACCATAAATCACCTACCAAATAACGTCAAATTTTGTAATAATCTCTTTTATAATCAATAGTCCAAGGAATACCCAATGACCCTCGCCATATCCGCATGCCTCTTAGGAGAAAAAATCCGTTTTGACGGTGGTCATAAGCGTGACCGTTTTATTACTGATGAGCTTTCACTCTTTGCCGACTTTGTCCCTTTTTGTCCTGAACATTTAGCGTTTGGAACACCGCGCCCTTCGGTACGACTCGTTAGTGTAGAACATCAAATTCGGGTTCACTCCAATAAAACAGGGGAGGATCTCACGGAAGCGTTGGAACAAACAAGTCATGATGAACTTTCACAACTCGAATCCAAGAATCTCTGCGGCATTATTTTCAAATCCAAATCTCCTAGTTGTGGCATGAAAAGTGCCAAGATTTATCTCGAAAACGGGTTTAATGACGGGAAAGAGGATGGGGTGTTTGCCCGTATGTGTCGTGAGCGTTATCCGCTGCTTCCTATGGAAGAAGAAGGGCGACTCGAAGATGCGTGGCTGAGAGAGAATTTTGTGATGCAGATTTTTGCATACAGTGCTTACGAAACATTCAAAGAGTCTTCCCCAAGCATCAAAGATTTAGTCCGTTTCCATACCATCTATAAATTTATGCTTCAAGCCAAGGATGAGATTCTTTATCGTGAACTAGGTAATGTCGTTGCCAACCGTGATTCTCATTCACTCGAAACCCTTTTGGGAATATACGAACTGGGATTTAAAACCGCCATTGCCCGTAAAAGTTCCATCAAAAAAACACGCAATGTCTTGGACCACTTAACAGGCTTTTTCAAGAACGAGCTTACAAAAAACGAAAAAGAGATTCTTAATACTCAAATAAGCGATTACGCCACCAAAATCATCCCCCTTATCCTCCCCGTCTCAACGATTCATCTCTATGCCCAAAAATATAATAAGACCTATCTCCTTGACCAAACATTTCTCAATCCCTACCCTAAAACGCTTGCACTGCGCTCACACATTAGCAGCGGAAAATAATGATGAAACGTATTTTATGGTTTCGGCGTGATCTGCGGGTCGATGACAATCCTCTTCTTTCTCAAGCGGGGGATGTTCTCCCTATTTTTATTTTTGATAGCACTATTCTCGAAAAACTCTCCCCCAATGATCGACGAGTTACTTTTATTTTTCGTACGGTAATAAAGCTCAAAGAGGATTTACGTCTACACGGACTTGATCTAGCACTCTTTTATGGCAAACCGACCGATATTTTTGATTCATTACTGCAGGGTGGAAGCTATCATGAGGTATGTGCGTCGGGAGATTATGATGGCTATGCACTGGAGCGTGACCGAGATATATCGTTAAAACTCCCCTTCAATCTTTTGCATGATACCTATATTTTCAGCCCCAATGAAGTGCTCAAAAAAGATAGAACCCCTTACCTCGTCTTCACCCCCTTTTACAATTGCGCTAAAAAACTATTTCAACATGAACATTTGACGCATCACTCCTCTACCGCTCAAAAGTTAATCGATTTCGACTATGAAGGACTCCACTATATTCAGGGTAATACGCTCAACAAACGCCCTATCCTCCTTGAATCCATAGGATTTGAACCGCAATTCCTGACGATACAGCAACAAATATCATCGAACGAGAAACTTGCTTTATTTGCCACCAAGATTGAAACCTACTCAAGCAACCGAGATTTTATGGCATTGGATGCAACGTCGGCGCTTGGTATTGATTTACGATTTGGGACGATCTCCATTCGTGCGATTCTCCGATGGCTCAGTGAGCAGAAAAAAAGGGGGCTGGATACGGAAGCCTTTTTCCGTCAGCTTGTTTTTCGTGATTTTTATGCCATGCTTCTCTATCACTTCCCCCATTTAGCGTGGAGAAATTTTCGCTATCCTTTTAAAGGGTTGGAAGATCAAGAGAAGTTTGAAGCCTTTACCACCGCGCGTACAGGAGTCCCCATCGTCGATGCAGGAATACGGCAACTATTGGAAACAGGAGAGATGCATAACCGCGTCCGAATGATCTGTGGCTCATTTTTTACAAAAAATCTCCTCTTGCCGTGGCAATGGGGGGAACAATTTTTTGCCCAACATCTTATGGATTACGACTCGGCAAGCAACATCCTCTCATGGCAATGGTGTTCGGGGACGGGGGTCGATCCGCAACCGTATTTTCGGATTTTCAACCCCTATACGCAAAGTGGCAAATTTGACAAAGAGGGGGTTTATATCAGAAAATATCTCCCGCAACTAGCACAAACACCCGCTAAGTTTTTTGCGGATGAATCTTTATTGAAACAATACATTATTTCAGACTACCCAAAACCAATTGTCGACCATAAAAGTAGCTCAAAGGAGGCGTTAGAGTATTTTCATAC
>CANMHZ010000060.1 GCA_947497635.1 Helicobacteraceae bacterium
TATTCGCATGGAGTGAAGACATTGTCGAGCGCCTTGACGTTTAAACAGCAGTTTGAACAGCGCCTTTATGAGAGGATGGAGAGTGAGGGGGGATGGTGCAGTGAACCTTTTAATGTTGTTATCGGAGGAGGGGGACTGAGTGGTGTTGAAATCGCGGCGGAGATGGCGCATTATATTCGCATATTTCACCAAGACAATACCCTCACCTGTGACAATATTCATATCTTTTTGATTATCCCTCATGAAAGTGTTTTGGAGGGGATGGAGCCTTATCTCATCACCCAAGCAACGAAACGGCTTTTGAAACTTGGGGTGAATATACTCAACCACTCCCGTATCACTTCCGTTGAAGAACACACCTTGATTTTGAATCACAAAGAGAAAATTTGTTTTGATTTTATGATTTTTACAGGGGGGATTATCGCCTCTACGCTCACGGCAGGGATGGATGTTCCTAAAAATAAAAAATCGCAATTGATTGTGGATGAATATCTAGCCGTTTCTCAACACGAGGGGGTATTTGCGGCAGGTGATATTGCACAGCTTCACGACAAAGAGGGGAAACTGCTCCCTCCGACAGCGCAAACAGCAGAACAAAGCGGTATGCATTCGGCGAATAATATTTTGGCATTGATAGAGGGAAAAGCAACGAAAGCCGCTAATATGCAAATGCAAGGGATGATGATTGCTCTTGGGGGGAATTATGCGAGTGTTTCGTTATTGGGATGGATTAGGGTGAGCGGGATCGTGGGGTATCTGATTAAAACGATTATTATGCGAGGATACCGTTATGGACTTCATATTCAGTGTACTAAAGGGATTAAAATGATGGATAAATCGAAAGGGCATTGCCGATTTTAGAGAGGTTTAAACGTCTTAAATATGATACAATTATTTCAAATGCCAAAGAGGGTGTAAGATGCAAACAGTGACGTTAGAAGTTCAAGAGAGTGTGAGTGAAAAATTTATGTGGTTGTTGTCCCATTTTAAAAAAGATGAGATTACGGTTATTAGCAATGAGAGGTTAGAATTTTTAAAGCGGATGCGTACGTCTGAAAATGAGATAAACGAAGGAAAAATCAAACCTTTTGACCTTAAAAGTTTAAGAGAAAAAGTTAGCTGAATGTATACGATTGATCAAACGGAATCATTTGAAAGGACAGCTCAAAAGTTTTTTAAAAAACATCGTGATTTATTGAACCGATTTGAAGAAGTTGTTGAAATGCTCGAAGCTGATCCTTTTAATGGATATTGGCAGTCATGATGAGGTTTATTGAAATCGCTTTTGTCCCAAGTGTCGAAGTCTTCTCTCGTTCCCAAGCTCCAGCTTGGGAATGCATACTAAAGCCAAAGAGACAATAACAAACAATAGGTAGAAGCAGATATAAAACAGTCGAACGATGTACCCGCATTTAATTACGTATACAATTGCATTCCCAAGCTAGAGAGACTGTGAACGAGAGAAATTAGTTATAATTTTAGTTCTGGTTGGCGATTATGAAGTGTGGATTGGTTTGTGAAGGAGAAGGTGGGACAGGGTCAGCCTTTAACTTCAGCCTTTAACTAAGGATATAACAATGCGACCACTAATCATAATTGTTATAATCATTCTGCTTCTCGCAGAACGATTGTATTAAAAGCATTTTAGAGAGTTCACAGCTCTCTAATCTGTCCCAGCTAGGTCAAAATTATATCTCATCAACATAAATCAAAACTTTCATAGTATCGCCAACCCATCCTGTATTATTTTATTTTTCCGATATAATTACGTATGGCAAAAATAGATGAAATAAAAGAAATTCTTAATACATTGCGTGTTGCGCTTACGATTGTTATTGGACTTGCTACTGTTATAGCAGGCAATGTAATATCTCGTATTGATGCAGGTAAATACGATTTTTGGTCTTGGTGTGGTGTTGTTTCGATTGTTTTATTGTCAATTGCTCTTATTTTTGTAGCTAAACTCTTGTCTAAACGGACAAAAGAAATAAAGGATTTATAATGAGTTTATCAATTGCTCTTGCTCTTGCTCTTGTTTTGTTTATGACAGCTTTCTTTTACAGTATTGTCAAAGTAGGGGAAGAATAAAAGGTGTCAAAAAAAAGTGTCAGTCAGCACTCTTTTACTTCTCCATAACCCCATAGGCTCAATGTCTTTTAAACCAAAGTGAGTACAATACACCAATTAACTCAAAAACTGGAGTCGCCCCATAATGATATTACTAGCTGGACCTTGCGTTATTGAGAGTGAAGCGTCGATTTTCAAAATTGCGAAATCTCTTGAGCGCTACCATAATGATCCCCGTTTTGATTTTTATTTCAAATCGAGCTTTGACAAGGCGAATCGTACCTCATTGGATAGCTACCGTGGACCAGGGCTTGAAGAGGGGTTGCGGATTTTGCAAAAGGTCAAAGAGGATTTTGGGTATAAGATTGTCACTGATGTGCATGAGAGCTATCAAGTACCAATTGCTGCTGAAGTGATTGATATGATCCAAATTCCTGCTTTTTTGTGCCGTCAGACCGATTTGTTGGTGGCAGCGGCAAAAACGGATAAAATTGTGAATATCAAAAAAGGGCAGTTTATGACCCCTGATGATATGCGTTTTTCGGTTGCCAAAGTACTTAAAACCCGTGGATGTGATGAGGTGACGTACGAAGCATCTCAAAAAAATGGTGTTTTACTGTGTGAACGGGGTTCAACGTTCGGATACGGTAATCTCGTCGTTGATATGAGGGCATTACCGATTATGCGTCAATTTGCGCCTGTGATTTTCGATGCAACTCATTCGGTGCAAATGCCTGGAAACGGAAGTGGAAAAACGGGGGGAGATAGTTCGATGGTTCCCCATTTGGCACGCGCGGCGGCGGCAGTTGGGGTCGATGGATTTTTCTTTGAAACCCATTTTGATCCAACGTGTGCGTTGAGCGATGGCCCGAATATGTTGCGATTAGAGCAGTTAGAAGAGTTAAGTGAGAAGTTATTGTTGTTGGATGCGATAAAATAGTCAATACAAAAAATAAATTTTATAAAGGAAAAATATGACATTAATTGAAGGTAAATTAAGCGTTATAAACGGCAAAAAAGTAGCAATCGTTAGTACACGATGGAACCATTTTATTGTTGATCGACTTGTTGAGGGGGCAAAAGATGCTTTTTCACGACACGGCGGTAATGATGAGGATTTGACTCACGTTTTAGCTCCAGGAGCGTATGAACTTCCGATGGTTATTGATCGGCTTTTATCGACGGGAAAATACGATGCCGTTTGTGCATTAGGTGCGGTGATTCGCGGTTCTACCCCTCATTTCGATTATGTTTCAGCTGAGGCTACCAAAGGGATTGCAACGATGAGTTTAAAACATCAAAAACCGGTTGCATTTGGACTATTGACCACGGATACCATTGAGCAAGCCATTGAGCGAGCAGGGACAAAAGCAGGAAATAAAGGATTTGAAGCCATGACAGTAGTTATCGAAATGTTAGATTTATACGAAGCGATTGGCGCATAATGGCAACACGTCATCAAGCCCGTATGGCAGTTGTAAGTTTATTGTATGCGTATGATTTAGGCAATAAAAGTATTGCAGATTTTAGTGATGAGATTATGGAAGAGAAGAAAATCCGTAATAAACAGCGCGATTTTGCGATGGATTTGTTTCGTGGTGTAACGGAGCATTTAGTTGCCGTGGACGAAGCGATTGAAAAACATCTGAAAGATTGGGATTTTGACCGTTTGGGTTCTATTGAGCGTGCAACACTTCGTTTGGGTGCGTATGAGATTATGTACGGTGAGCTTGATTCTGCTGTGATTATCAACGAAGCGATTGAAGTAACCAAAGCGTTTGGGAGTGAGCAATCTCCGAAATTTATTAATGGTGTCCTTGACGCGATTTCAAAAGACAAGTAGAGACCAATGCGACTCACCAAAGAAGAAGCCTTAGAACTCATCCGTAATGGTGATTTAACGCAACTGGGAAAAATGGCAACGGCACGCAAAAAAGAGCTTCATCCGCAAGGGATTACGACGTTTGTGGTTGATCGAAATATCAACTATACGAATGTCTGTTGGGTTGATTGCAAATTTTGCGCTTTTTACCGTAGCCCCAAAGACAAAGAAGCGTATGTTCTTACTTTTGAAGAGATCGATCAAAAAATTGATGAACTTCTTGAGATAGGGGGAACGCAGATCTTGTTCCAAGGGGGGGTTCATCCAAAACTCAAAATCGAGTGGTACGAGGATTTGGTTGATCATATTCACATCAAATATCCAACGATTACCATCCACGGATTTTCCTCAATAGAACTTGATTATATTGCCAAAGTTTCTCATATCACGATTCAAGAGTGTTTGGCACGTCTTCATGCCAAGGGGTTGGCTTCAATTCCAGGGGCAGGGGCAGAAATTCTGAGTGACCGTGTCCGTGATATTATCGCCCCCAAAAAGATTGACAGCGAAGTGTGGCTTCATGTCCACCGTGAAGCGCATAAGCTGGGGATCAAATCAACGGCAACGATGATGTACGGTACCGTTGAGACCGATGAAGAGATCATTGAGCATTGGAATCTTATTCGTGATTTGCAAGATGAGACAGGCGGTTTTCGTGCGTTTATCATGTGGTCATTTCAGGGGATGAATACTCAGCTTATGGAAGAGCATCCCGAGATTGAGAAACAATCAAGTAATCGTTATTTACGACTTCTTGCCGTCTCACGTCTCTTCTTGGATAATTTCGACAATATCCAAAGTTCTTGGGTCACCCAAGGGCCGTATATTGGTCAGATGGCATTGCTGTATGGGGCGAACGATTTGGGCTCTACGATGATGGAAGAAAACGTAGTACGTAGTGCAGGAGCAGGATTTCGGATGGCAAAAGAGGAGATGATTCGTCTCATCCGTGACATTGGAGAAACTCCTGCGATTCGTAATACGGCGTATGAGATATTAGAGAAATTCGAGTGAAACACTTTTTTGTAACGATTTTATTTTTAGGGCAGGCACTTATGGCAAGTACATTGGATACAATTTCGGTCAAAGGGGTAAAAATCCCCTTTATTTTTGAACAAGACAAACGGCTCCCTATTGTTTCAATGCAGGTGATTTTCACAGGAAGTGGCAGTGTTGATGAGGGCTCTCATGGAGGACTTGCTCGCCTAAGTGCCAAAATGATGAATGAGGGAAGCCTTAAACGAGGTGCGGTTGGATTTGCCGATGCTCTCGATGCGCGTGCGATTCAACTCAGCACCAATGCAGGTAACGAAACACTTGTGATGGAATTGGGGACACTTCGAGATGAGTTTGATACAGGATTGTCGTTGATGAGCGAATTAGTACGCTCCCCCAATCTTACCAAAGAGACGTTATCCAAAGTGAAGACGATTACAATGAGTGATATTGCCCGAAAAGAGGCGGATTTTGATACCGTTGCCTCCGATGAGCTCAAAGCAATCCTTTTCGAGGGAACCCCTATTTCTACACCCAATATTGGAACGAAAGAATCAATAGAAGCCATTAAACTCAAAAATGCGGAGAGCTTTTTAGAAGATAAGATGGTTCTTTCTAATGCCGTTATCGTTATCGGCGGTGATCTCAATATCTCTGAAGCAAAAGTAAAAGTAAGTCAATTGCTTTCGTTGTTCAAAGTGGGGAAACCCTCGGTTACTCGTCATTACGAACCACGAAAAGAACCAAAAGAGACGGTTTTAAAACGCTCTAATACGCAACAAACGTATCTCTATTTTGGCGCACCGTTTGCGATGAATGAGGGAGATCCTGAGTTTTACAAAGCGCGTGTTGCCATGTTCGTTTTGGGCTCTAGCGGGTTTGGAAGTCGTTTGATGGAAGAGATACGAGTGAAGCGCGGATTGGCGTATTCTGCTTATTCGCGTCTAAGTGTTGCTAAAACCAATACTTATTTTAGTGGCTATCTCCAAACGAAACTCGAGTCGGGAGATGAAGCGAAAAAAAGTGTCATTGAAGTGATTGAGTCGTTTGTCAAAAGCGGAGTGACCCAAAGCGAACTCGATCAAGCGCGTAAATTTTTGTTAGGTTCCGAACCATTACGGGTTGAAACTCTCTCTCAACGTTTAGGACGTACTTTTAGTGAGTATTACCAAGGGCGTGAGCTGGGATATTCAGCACACGAGCTTGAGATGATTCGACATCTTAGTCTTGAAGATTTGAACGCATTTATCACGCGTCATAATGAGATAACGTACCTCAGCTATGCCATCGTTACCAAATAAGGACGATGCGGAGAAGTTTCACCGTTTAGGGGTAGGAAGTGTTACGGCACTCTCCCTTATCGCCCCTGCCTCTTTTGATGATCGCCGTTTAAGTTCAGAACTTACGACGAATCTCCCTTGTGTTATTGATGCAACGGTGGAGTCCATTACCAAAACTCCTAAAACGCTTAAAATACTCTTTTTTGCCCATACTTTGGATGAACGTATTGAAGGGGTTATCTTTAATCCTAAACCGTATATGGTTCACCAGTTTACCCTTCACGAGCGAGCCTTTTTTAGCGGTAAAGCTCTTTTGGAGGGGGGGCGATGGCAGATGATTCAGCCCGTTAAAATTCCTGCGGTCGGCTCTCTTGTTCCGATTTACAAAACACCATTACGTGCCGATGTTATGCGTCGTCTGATTGCGAAACATATTACCGTAGAAGCTCTCACAACTGACGGTTTACCGCAACCAATCGCCCAAACACTCTATGACCTTCATTTCCCAACACTTCCGATTCCTCTTGGAGCACAGCAGTTACACGCCCTTAAATTTGCCGAATTGTTTGATTATATGCGCCGTCTTCGTCTCAAACGCCGTTTTCATCCTACCCATTATAAAGCCAACGGTGATGTGGCGGCATGGTCGAAAACGCTCCCTTTTACCCTCACCGATGATCAGAAAAAAGCGATTACCGAGATTCGCAAAGATTTGAGGGGGGAGAATGCAACACGACGGATGATCGTGGGGGATGTTGGGTCAGGGAAGACGATGGTCATTTTGGCGTCAGTTGTTTTAATGCACCCTTATCGTTCTCTTCTTAT
>CANMHZ010000061.1 GCA_947497635.1 Helicobacteraceae bacterium
GTTCTGTCCGTGTTGCTTTAAGCCTTTGAGCAAGAACAGTAGCGAGACTTTGCATGAAGTGTAAAGCAGCTTTTTTGTGATGTTCTGAAAAACGATCAAAGGCTTCACGTGAAATCATATAAAGATTAGTATCGCTTGCAGCAATCGTATCAGTATAATGAGGACTCCCCTCTAAAAATGAAAATTCTCCAAAAAAACTCCCTTGCGTCAGTGTACTGAGATGAACATTCTTTTGCTCATTGAAAGGGAGCATAAGACGTACGGAACCTCCCCGTATCAAAAAGATTTCCCCCGTTGAATCCCCTTGGGAATAAATTACTTCCCCTTTTTTAAACGACTTAGCTTCCAAAAGTGTTTCAATCTCGGTTAAAGTATCTAAATTACGTCCCTTAAATAAATCAAACTCATTCAGTTCCAAAAGTTCTTCTTTTTGCATTTCAAGCGTGTTTTCACGTAAAATCTTACTCTCTACCCACTCAATAGCATCATCTAAATCATCAAATACCTTGATAGGGCTAAGGTGCTTTAGAAGTCCGACATGATTGAAATAATTTTCCATATCATCCCCGCTTGGGAGCTTATGCGGCAAACGAGAGAGGATCAAATATCCATCTCGATCATGGAGAATATCTTTGATTTGGAGAAGGATATGAGCAGCGGTCAAATCAACCGTTTGAACCCGCTTCATATCTAATATAATGTATTTTTTGTATTGCAAATCTTCTTGTAACATCGTATAAAGCTGATTGGCTGTTCCAAAGAATAGACTACCGTGCAACTCATAGAGCGAATATTCTCCACCTCTTTCTCGTAAAAATGTATCTTCATCATTCGAGCGGATAATTTTACTTTTGGCTTCCGTACCATCGAGCTGACGGTAGACAACGGACGCTCCAATTTGTTGCGCAATATAAAGGACAATCGCCAACAACAATCCAACCCCTGCCGCTGCAATAAGACTTACCGTGAGTGCAGTTATCGCAACGATAACGATAATTAAAAAATCAAGTGCTGTTTTGGAAGTTTTGAGTAATTGTACGCTGTGTCGGTCAATCATCCGCAATCCAATCACCATCAAAATACCTGCCAATGTTGCGACAGGAATCCATCCGATAAATGCCCCGAATACCACAAAAGCAATAATTGCCATAGCCCCTTCGATAACTCCCGATAGTGACGTTCTAGCACCACTAGAGAGGTTGACCATCGTAGGTCCCATCGATCCTGATCCAGCCGTTCCCCCAATTAATGAGGAAACGATATTCGCGGAACCTTGCGCAATCAGTTCTTTGTTGGAATCGTGAAAGGAATGTGTCATTGAGTCAAGTATCACACACGTTTTAAGGGTATCAATCGAGAGAAGTGCCGCTAATGTCAATGCAGGGAAAAAGAGAAGCTCCATATCATCAAGAGTAAAATTTTTCAAAATGTCAAAACGTCCTAAAAACATTTGAAGAAAATCTATGCCTCCAGAGCCACCAAGCTCACCAATAACCAATGGATTATTAGGGACAAATAATGCAGGCTCAACGATACCTAATACCCCATAGGCTCCTATCCCTGCTATCAAAGCGACGACAACCGCCGGTATAACACGGAATAATCTATCTGCATACATCATTACTACGATGGTGACTAATCCGACAACAATACTCTCCCATTGCCAAGATGTATAGGCGCACAGTGCATCCCAAAATTTTGCACCTTGAGGGAGTCCTAAAAACTTCGGTGTTTGGGAAGCGAAAATATAGAGTCCTACCCCACTAAGATAGCCGCTTACAACAGGAAACGGCATATATTTTATTAATTTTCCCAATCCAATAAGACCAAAAAGGAGCTGAAAAATACCTGCCAATAATGCGACAATCATCAACATTACAAAAATCAAATCAGCACCAAAATCTTGAGCGACACAACTCAGTGCAAAAGCAGAAAGAACCGCTACCGCTGGAGCGCTAGGTGCTGAAATAAGACGATTCGTTCCTCCAAAAGCAGATGCAACTATTCCAATAGTAGCAACACCTAAGATACCAGCAATCGCCCCATACGCACCATAATGCCCTCCAATAGTAGCATAAATAGTCACCCCAAATGCAATAGCAGAGGGGAGCGCCACCAACATAGCAGCTGTACCACCCCAAAAGTCAGCAAGAATATTTTGGAATTTAAGCACGAGCGCGACTGTCTGCTTTTGTTTCCATTAGCTTAATTTCTTCATCACCCCAAATCAGAATTTTTTTCGATGTTTTTAAATCAGGTTGATTTTTAGTTGGATATTGAATACTGGACAAAACGTGCTTAATGCAGTTAACACGCGCTTTTTTCTTGATATCGGAACGAATAATGATCCACGGAGCCGTCCCCGTATGAGAAGCTTTGAGCATAGAAAGCTTAGCATCGGTATATTTTTCCCATAGATCTTGAGAAGCAGCATCTACTGGTGAAAGTTTGAATTGTTTTAGCGGATCAGTTTTTCGCCCTTTGAAGCGTTCAGCTTGTATTTTTTTAGAGACTGAAAAATAAAATTTAAATAGAACGATTCCTGATCGAACTAACATCTTTTCAAATTCACCCACATGATCCAAAAACTCCTGATGTTGCGCTTCAGTACAAAACCCCATGACAGGTTCAACACCAGCACGGTTATACCAACTGCGATCAAAAAAGACCATCTCACCTGCACTGGGTAAATGGTTGGCGTAGCGTTGAAAATACCATTGTGTTTTTTCAATATCAGAGGGTTTGTCGAGTGCTACAATACGTGCACCGCGAGGATTGAGATGCTCAGTTATCCTCTTGATCGTCCCCCCCTTGCCTGCTGCATCACGCCCTTCAAAAATCATTAGAATTTTCAGCCCTTCATCTTTGACATGATTTTGAAGTTTTAGCAATTCAATTTGAAGGTCTTTTAGCTCTTTTTCATATTCTAATACCGATTTTTTGACCCAAACAGGAACTCGTTCCTCTTTTTCGGCATTTCTACGTCGCTCCAGCGCATTCTCTTCAGCCGTTTTACGTCGATCATCATGCGCTATCTCTTCAACATTAGTAACTTCAACCACTTCATCTTTTACCATAGAATTTTTTGCACCCATTTCTTTCCTTTTTTTCGAGACATTATAAATATGTAAACTATTTTTTTATTATACCAACACTCATCAAAATTTTTGTTCCTCTACCCCTCTATCCAAGAAAAAGCAAATCATTATTAAATAATATTAAATTACAATATAACCATAGAATGTTATTGCTTATTTTTATTTAAGCAATAGTGAGATACTATTCTTGCGTGTAGAAATATTTATTTATATTAATAGATGTAATTTCTGCTAATCTTCATTTAGTAAGGATATATCATGTTACTTACCCGTTTTGACCCATTCAAAGAGTTGCGAACACTTGAGGATCGTATTGATGATCTTTTGTCCTCAAGTTTTAGTAAAAATGTCCTCGCCGATTTCACCCCGTCTATCAATACACGAGAAGGGGATTACGCTTATCATATTGATGTCGATCTCCCTGGTGTCAAAAAAGAGGACATTACCGTTAAAGTTGAGAATAATGTCTTAACCCTTAAAGGGACACGAAAGACAAAAGAGGAGATCAAGAAAGAGGACTACTACAAAATGGAGAGCAGTTTCGGTAGCTTTACCCGTAGTTTCACCGTCCCTGAAAATATAGATGCTGAAAATATCCATGCTGAGAACAAAGATGGTGTTTTGGAAATTACCTTGCCGAAAAAAACTCTCACAACAGAAACAGCAAAACAAATTGAAGTGAAATAAACGTGTGGGCGGTATTAAATACCGTCGACCGCTTCCATATCTAAATAGTCTATAACTTATTAAAAAAATGGGTTATTGAGTATTTAGAAAAATATTAAAGGATTTGTAATGGCTATTATCGGAATTGATCTAGGGACATCAAACTCTGCTGCTTCGGTATTGCGCGGAGGTAAACCTATTATTATCCCCAGCACAGAGGGGATTAGTCTAAGCGGTAAAGCCTTCCCAAGTTATGTTGCCATTAAAGCAAATGGTGAGAAACTCGTCGGTGAATCTGCACGGCGCCAAGCGGCAGAAAATCCTGAGGGGACGATTACCGCCTTCAAACGAAAAATGGGTAAACGAGAAAACCTCCATCTCCGTGACAAAGCCTTTACTCCCGAACAGCTTTCAGCTTTTTTACTCCAAAAGATCAAAAACGATGCCGAAGCATTTTTAGGGGAAGCCGTACAAAAAGCGGTTGTAACTGTTCCTGCCTATTTTGATGATAATCAGCGAAGCGCAACAAAAGATGCCTGTAAAATCGCTGGATTAGAAGTAGCTCGACTAGTAAATGAACCAACAGCAGCAGCCCTTGCTTACGGACTAGATCGATTGGGGGAGGATCTCAAGATTGCTGTAATTGACTTCGGTGGAGGCACACTGGACGTAACGATTATGGAGTTTGGGCAAGGGGTTTTTGAGGTCAAGTCCACCAGTGGTGATACCCAACTGGGTGGAACTGATATGAATGAATTGATTTTTAAACATCTAATCGAAAAATTTAGACTGCAAACAGGAATTGATCTAGCAAAAGATTCCAAAGCTTCCGCTAGAGTGATGGAAGCAGCGGAGGTTGCAAAAATCGAACTGACATCAGCAATAACAACCCATATCGCCCTCCCCTATATCACCGTTGCAAATGGCGAACCAAAACATCTCGACATCGACTTGACACGTACCGAGCTTGAACGGTTGGTTCGCCCTATTGTTGAACGTTGCCGTCCTCCAATTGAATTAGCGTTAAACGATGCAGGTGTTACGGCGTCAGGGATTGACCGCATCGTCTTTGTAGGTGGACCTACACGAATGCCTGTTGTACGAGCATATTTCGAAGAGTTATTCGGGAAAAAAGCCGAAAGCGGTATTGACCCAATGGAGTGTGTTGCCAATGGAGCTGCTATCCAAGCGGGGGTTCTCTCGGGCGAAGTGGGAGACATTGTATTGGTTGATGTTATCCCCCTTAGTCTTGGATTGGAAACCTTAGGCGGAGTGAAAACAACCTTGATCGAGCGTAATTCACCCATCCCCATCAAACACACGGAGACATTTACCACTGCAGCGGATATGCAAACGAGCGTGACTGTGCATGTCGTACAGGGGGAGCGTCCCATGGCAGCGGATAACACCTCACTTGGGCAGTTTAATCTTGACGGTCTTGCCCCTGCTCCACGGGGGATACCAAAAATTGATGTCACGTTTGATATTGATGCCAGTGGTATTTTGAATGTCACTGCCAAAGATATCGTAACAGGAAAAAGCCAATCCATCACGATCACCGCCTCTACACGCCTTTCCAACAGTGAAAAAGAGCGCATGGTGAAAGAGGCGCAAATATATGCGCAGGAGGATAAAAAGCGTAAAGAAGAGGTAGAACAACTTAATACCGCTGATGGTGTCTGTTATGAAGCGGAACGGATGCTCTCAGAGTTTGGGGCAAAAATTGATATGCAGCTACGGGCAAAAATCGAAGAAAAACTCAAAGAAACGAAAGAGGCGGTGGCGAAAAAAGAGCTTAATACGGCTACTGAGGGTGCTGAAAGACTCAAAGAGCTGATGAAGCAAGCAGGGACCCTCATTTATTCACAAAAAGAGACAAAAACACCACAAGAAGAGGGACAAAAAAATGCCCCTTATGAACGGGTAGTTGATGCAGACTATACAAAGGTGTAGGGAACTGTCATAAAAATGGAAAATAAACGCGATTATTATGATATTTTGGGATTAGAAAAAAATGCCGATGCGAAAGCAATTAAAGATTCCTTTCGTAAGCTCGCACTGAAATATCATCCTGATCGCAATAAAGAGCCTCAAGCACAAGAAAAATTCAAAGAAATTACTGAAGCCTATGCCATCCTATCAGACCCTAAAAAACGGCAAGAATACGACAAGAGAGGTTTTGTGGGAGTTGCTAATTTTTCACAAGAAGATCTTTTTAGCGGTATTAATTTTGATGAAATTTTCGGCGGTGCGATGGGTCTAGATCTTGGTAATTTTGGTGGAGACCTTTTTGACAGTTTTTTCACGAAACGGCATCATCGAGATAACCGAGGAGAGGATATTCGAGTAGAAGTTACTGTACCGTTTCAAAAAATACTAACAGGCGGTGAAGAAGAGGTAAAAGTTTCACATTTGAGACTCTGTACTGAATGTGGAGGAAATGGCAATGCAAAAGGAAGTGAAGCGCGTATATGTACCCTCTGTCATGGTGCTGGGCATCTAACCAATATACGCAAAGAGGGAAATGTCAGCGTTCAAGAAAGTAGAACTTGTCCAGATTGTATGGGAGCAGGTAGTTTCATCGATAACCCCTGTCCAGAGTGCCATGGACGTGGAAGTATCGACTATCCTGAAAAATTATTGGTTAAAATTCCCATCGGTGCAGAAGAAGGGATGATATTGAAAATCCCTGAACATGGATTGCCAAGTCATGAAAAAGGGGGTAAAGTAGGGGATCTTTTAGTCATTCTACGCAGTGCTGACGACCCTTATTTTAGTCGTATTGGTGCTGATCTTTGGCATACAGAGACAATTGAGGTACTTGATGCTGTGTTGGGAACCGATATTGAAGTATCCACATTTGAGGAGGCTTTGAAAGTACATATACCCGAAGGGGTTCAGCACGATACTATCTTACGTATTTCTAAAAAAGGGCTGCCTTACTTGGGAGATACAAAGAGGGGAGATCTCTATATTCGTATCAATCTCCATATTCCTGAGACTATCAGCGATAAAGAGCGCCTCTTATATGAACGACTACGCTCCATAGCCAAAGAGTCGCATAAAGAGACGTGGGTGAGATAAAAATATCGACTAAGGGAGAATAAGGGGGACGAAACGAAATCCATGTAGTTGGGATGTTTCAAACTCCCCTCTTTTATTTTTTCGAATACGCCAGATACTCTCTCCAATGGGGATAACAAGAATCCCCTCTGAGTTAAGCTGTTCCAATAGGGCTTTTGGCAAATGGGTGGCACTTGCAGAGACAAGGATAC
>CANMHZ010000062.1 GCA_947497635.1 Helicobacteraceae bacterium
AGCAGACGGGCCGTTTCACTTAATATATTTAGTTTTTGTTCCATAATTGATTTTTTTAGGGTTCCTTCTTCCATTTGTTTCAGAAGTTGTTTTGTCTCTCTTTCGATAATAGATCCACCGGTGATGGCATTCCCAAGGGGGGTATTCACTTCATGCGCAACGCCGCTGACGAGATTTCCCAATGCTGCCATTTTTTCCGATTCTATGAGCTGAGCTTGTGTTTTTTTGAGTGTTTCAAGAGAGTTTTGGAGCTCTTGCGTTCGGGATTCTACGCGGGATTCTAAATGGGTTGTCAATGATTCTGTATCGCTTAAGAGAAGGTTAAAGGCATTGTACAAATACGAAATTTCATCCTCTTTATTATGGGTGACACGAAGAGAGTAATTGTTTTTTTCAGCCACCTCTTTTGCTGCCTCTGTCAACGTCAGAATCGGTTGAAGAATTTTTTTGCTTAGGGAATAGGAGAGAAGATAGACGAAAAAAATCAGCCCTATCGAAAAAATAGAGGTAGCTTTGAGTAGTTCAGCGCTAAAAGCGGTGATACGATCTGTTTTTTTCTCGATATAGAGATAGCCTAAAAGATGATTGTTTTGTTTAATTTCGAGGGTAGCCTTCAACTTTCCAAGCTTCCATGGTATCCAACTAGCATTCTCAAACCGTATTCCTAAAGGAAGGATAGCATGATTCCTAAAGGAAGGATAGCATGAGGAAGAAGTTGATGTGCAGAGCTAATGGCGGTCAGAGGTTTTTTATTGGGGTCGTAAATAACAGCCATAAGCACATCCTTATTTTCGTGTAGTCGCTGCAGGTTCGTTTCGACTCCTTGAATATCAAAGAATGCTAATGGTGCTGTGACTAAATCGACAATCAAATCAGCTTCCAATGCACTTTCTCGAATAAAAGCGCGTTTCTCATGGTCAATATTGTACAAAACTTGAAATAATGTTCCAAGAATAACAATAAATAGACTTGTGCTGACTAAAGAAAAAACCATTTGAGAAGTGATAGAGTGCTTATTTAATCGCATTTTTATTCTCCGTAGGTTCGATAACGGTGGCAAAGTTAAGAAGCTTATAGCTGGCATTTAAGTGGGCATTTTTAAGGTTGCGTTGATTGATAGTAAATCGAAAGGTATTGTTTTGCAAATAAAATCCGATCATGGCACCTCTTTTGGTGTCGTCATCATTATCACTAATGATTAAAACATTGTTTTTTTGTAATGAATTTAAAAGAGCTTCATTTTGATTGGGTTTGGATTCTCGGAAATAGAGGATATGACATTTCATCATTTTCTCTTGATCCTCTCCTATTTTTAGAGAGATAACGGTGATTGGACGGTTATTGAAAAGGCGGGATGAATAATTTTTTTGAAGCATCTGAGCAAAAGGTTCATCATTGTACACACAAACACGATAGGAGTCGATCGGTGTCGGCCACTGAATAAACATTGCAAAACGTTCGAGTAAGGCGGCTTTGATCGTTTCTTCAGAAACAGCAAATAATGAAGTGGTATAACAAAGGGAAAAGAAGACAACAGCAGCAAGAATTTTTGTTACTTTCATGTCGTTCGATCAGACCAAATCAGATTTTGGTTCGCCTAAAAAATATCCTTGGGCATAATCAACTCCTAATGACTTGACAATCTCATAAACTTGAGCACTATGGACAAACTCTGCAACGGTTTTTACCCCTATTTTATGGGTGAAAAAAAGGATTGACTCAGTTACTGTTTGTGACTTTTTATTGACATCAATATCTTTGATATACGTACCATCAATTTTTACAATTGCGAGATCCAAATTACCCAGTTGAGCGAAGTTTGAACACTGAACACCGAAATCGTCCAAACATAGATGGTATCCTCTGGCTGTTAGCTCATTGAGATATTTTTCAGCACCTGGATTACTCAAAATACTATTTTCTTCGAGAATTTCAAAATAAATTCGGTCGGTTTCAATTCCATAGTGCTCACGCGTCCGTTCGATAAATCCAATAAAATCCGATTCCATAAGATCTTGATCGGTGATATTAACGGAGAAAGAGAGTGTATTTGACGCAAATCGCGCACATGCTTGTTCAAACATTCGTTGCGTTATTTGGTACAACAATCCAGCGTATCGAGCCGTAGGAAGGAATAGATAGGGGGAATAAATGACACCCTCATGCTCAAGGCGCACAAGAACTTCATATTTTATAATCTCCTCGGTTTTACAATCAACGATGGGTTGATAATAGGCGATTAATTTATTGTTGTCAAGAGCATCTTTGAGCCATTTTGTCCATTTGGTATTTTCTTGAATCTGTTTGATAACGGCTAGACTATCAGAGTATGTTTGCACCCTGTTTCGGCTCATTTTTCGTGCTTCACGTAATGCTATTTCAGCTTTTTGAATCATATTCCCAATATCTTTTTCAACAATACCTATTGTGACGTTGATACGGTGTTCTATTCCATTGATGAGGAATGAATGTTTGCTAATAGTATTTTGGATCATAAGAACTTCATTTTGAACATCCCGCCCCTCGCTGTGGGAAGTCAGCACGGCAAATATATCCGCTTCAAGACGGTAGATATTACATTCCATACAAGAAGCATTGCGTAAAATTTTGCTAAACTGCAGTAGCATTTGATCCCCAACTTCAAATCCGTATACGTCATTAATCATACTAAAAGCATCAATATTGAGTAAAATAAGGGACATAGGCAACTGTGTATCGAGATCGTAATTGAGCTTGACCCGATTACCAATTCCCGTTAACGCATCCGTTATGAGAGTCGTGTAAATTTCATTTTTTTTATTAAGAAGTTCAATAATTTGCTTGTATTGTGAAAGGGCACTGCGAACAGTGGTATAAAGTCTATCGGTTGTCAGTTCTGTTTTTTCTTTGTAGTCATTGATATCATAGTGGTCAATGACATATCTCTCCGGTGCGACTCCAGGTTGCCCTGTTCGGATGATAATCCGTACCGTTGTATTATTGAGACGATAGCGAATAGTTTCGACAAGATCCAAACCAGCCGTTTCTGATTCCATAACGACATCAAGTAAGATTATTGCAATCTCATCTTGCTGTTCTAAAATTTTAGTGGCTTCATGGGCACTGTATGCTGAGAGAAATTGAAGAGGTTTACGTTCAAAAGTAAAGTCATGCAACGCCAATTTGGTAAAAGAGTGGACTTCGGCATCATCGTCGACAATCATCACTATCCACGGAGATTCGCGTACTTCTTCATGCTCGTTCTCGGGGGCGAATAAAAGCTCATCTGTCTCCATCCCATTACTTCCTTCTTTTGACTACTTGTTTTTAATTATATTAGGATAATCATAAATAGCGTATAAAATGAAGAGATATTTGATAGGTATTTTTTAGGGATAATAAGTGTAAAATTATTACCATGAAAACAATGACATTAGCTGAATTATTTTTAGCATTTGCAACCTCAGAAGAGGGGTTAAGTGATGAGGTGGTGCAACGACGGCATCAACAATACGGGCTTAATACCCTTCCTCATATCCCTATAAAACCGTGGTATCAAAAACTAGCCGCTCAATTTACCCATTTTTTTGCTCTTTTATTGTGGGTTGCGGCAGTAATCAGCTTCGTGACTGGGTGGTTGGATCCCTCTTCTCATATGCTCCCAATCGGATGGGCTATCGTTATTGTCATTCTCCTCAACGGAGCATTCGGATTTTATCAGGAGATTCGTACCGAAAAAAGTTTGGAAGCGCTACGTAATATACTCCCCCTAAAAGTGAGAGTAGTACGTGCAGGAGAAGAGAGTGTCGTCTCTGCTGAACAACTTGTTCCAGGGGATATTGTCATTCTCAATGAGGGGGATAAAGTACCCTCAGATATGTATGTCATCCGTGCATTTGATTTGTGGGTCAATGAGAGTACGTTGACGGGTGAGAGTGAATTTGTTTCGTGCGATGCCGTAGGTTCTGCTCATCATAAAACCCTCTTGTACTCTGGGACGTATGTTGTCAAGGGGGAAGGGCGGGGATTGGTGTATGCGACAGGCAAAGAGAGCCGATACGGAACCATCGCGGCATTGACCCAGAGTGTTGATTCGGGGGAGAGCCATCTCCAAAAAGAGATTGCCCATATCTCCAAGGTGATTGCCTTGACCTCTTTTGTCATTGCAGGGGGGTTGATTGTTATCGCTACCGTAGCGGGAGGGTTTGAACTGTGGAAAACTTTTTTGTTTGCACTGGGGGTTTTGGTTGCCTTGATTCCCGAAGGGTTACTCCCCACCGTGACACTGGCGCTAGCATTTGGGGCGCAACGGATGGCATCCAAAGGATTTCTTGTCAATGGTCTCAGTGTTATTGAGAATTTAGGAGCCATCACAGTGATTGCAACCGATAAGACGGGGACGATTACCCAAAACAAGATGGAAGTAGCATCATGGGAAGAGGAGAAAAAAGAAAAAATTCCCTCATTGTTACTTTTAGATGCGGCATTGTTATGCAATCGTGCGGAGATTCAAAGTGGTGACCCCGTAGAGCAGGCATTGGTGATATTCGCCAATCAGTATACCGACGTGACGCATCGACGAGGTGAGACTCCGCTAGTGGCTGATTATGCGTTTGACTACCATCTCAAACGGATGTCTACAGTACATTCAGCAAAAGAGGGATACGTCATCTTTTGCAAAGGTGCACCTGAAATTGTCCTCGCGTTGTGTCATACACTCGTAACACGAGAGGGGACAAAAGAGTTTACCGAAGATGAACATCAAAAATTGATCGCTCAACATGATGCACTAGCGGCGTTAGGGTATCGGGTTATTGCTTTTGCTACACGAAAGTGTCTGACATTGCCCGTGTCACGACAAGAGGCGGAGAGTGGTTTGAGTTTTATCGGATTCATTGCGATGGTTGATCCGTTGCGAAGTGATATTAAAGAGGCGGTTGGTCTGTGTCACAAAGCGGGGATTCGGGTCTTGATGATTACCGGAGATCATCCTATTACGGCGGCGGCAATTGGGATACAAGCAGGTATTATTACTGCGAATTCAGAAGTGACGACAGGGGAACATCTGGAGAAACTTCCCCCCTCAGCGATCAAACGGTTATTACGGCGTAATCATGTTTTTGCCCGTGTTTCTCCAGAGCAAAAACTCTTTCTGGTAGGACAGCTCAAAGAGATGGGAGAGACAGTCGCCGTAACGGGGGATGGCGTAAACGATGCTCCTGCTTTAAAAAAAGCCGATGTCGGTATTGCAATGGGGTCAGGAACCGATGTGGCAAAACAATCCGCTGATGCGGTGTTGATGGATGACCATTTTGCGACGATTGTTAAGGGGATAGAAGAGGGGCGCGCCGTACATGAAAACATACGCCGTTTTATCACCTATATGCTTTCCAATAATCTTCCCGAAGCAGTTCCCTATATTTTCTTCTTTTCGATGGGACTTCCTTTGGCACTTCCCGTCACGCTTGTACTCGCCATTGATTTGGGGACGAATATTTTACCGGGGATGGCATTGGGGGCAGAATTACCGCACGCTGGATTGATGAATCAGCCACCTCATAGCCGTAAAGAACGGATATTGACTCGCAATGTCTATTTTCGCTCTTTTGGGTTTTTAGGATTGATTACGGCAGTATTGTCTATGGGTCTTTTTTGGGTGTATCTAAAAGCGCATGGGTGGAACGGTGGAGCGTTGTTGTTGAATGATCCATTATACTTACAAGCAACAACGGTAACTTTTAGTGCGATAGTCTTTGCGCAGATTGCCAACGGTCTCTCGTGCCGTAGTACCAAAGACTCGTTGTGGAAAATTGGGGTATGGAGCAATCGCTATTATGTGGCAGGTGTCGGAGTGCAATTGGGTGTTTTGTTCACGTTGATCTTTTTCGCTCCTTTGAGCACTGTTTTCGGTACCGCTATGTTTGATCCGATCTATTGGTGGGCTGTCATTGCAGTTATGGTGATTGTTTTGGTAGCAGAAGAGATGCGCAAGGGGTGGAACAGAGGCTACTCACATACGAAAATTCATATTGTCGCTTAAAACCATGTCATCAAGTTTGTGCAATGCTGTATTTGTGGGTTTGATATTGAGAGGTACTTTATAGCTCGAGATATTTGTAATATCAGTAAACTTTGCTTTGAATCCTACCGTTACAGCGTACGTATTTTGTGAAATATTATTGGTATATTCTGTTGAAAAGTAGCCGTAATTGAGTACATATCCATTGGAAACATTATTTTGCATATTCGTATACGAATACCCTAGCTTAATGTTTTTGTTGGGGTAATAGTTGAAATTACTACCATAATTTTGTTCTTTAGACGCAAGATTGTGATAAAGCTGATTTCCATTTAAGCGTACATCAATCGTCCCTATAGGTATTTCTGCACGTTTGGCAATTTGACAATAGGTATCTTTTAGGGTCTGATTGCTAATTGGGTTATCTGGATTGGTTTTATTGGCAATTATTTCCGTCATACTGCTGCCAACTTCCAAATCTAAATTATTATAAAATTTATACCCAACACCCAATGCTGTAGAATATTGACTGACATTATCTTTTATAAAATCATTGCTCGATAGATTTTGATTGAGATAGTTGGCACCAAATTTTAGATACAGCGCATTTTGAAAAGGATTTATTTTTACAATAGCCCCTGTTTTAACAAAATCTGCAGATGTTTCAACTTTAAATTTTACATTGGTTGAATTATAAGAAAGTCCACCACCGCCATTACCGTTTATAAGTGCTTTTTCAGGGGTTGGCTTAATGCGATATATGGAAAGTGAATTGCTGTTTGAGGCATTTGTGTCATCGAATGAAAAAGATTTAATCGGGATTATTGCTAAAAAAACCGCTGGTACGATAAAAACTTTTTGACCTATCACACAGTACCTCTAGTCCATTTTAAAATATTTTTTGAACTATACAGACTTCTATACCAAACAAACCTCAAAAGACTGGCTTTAGCGTCTGAAAGTTGTCATTAATTCTAGCGCCTACTTTATCCAAGATAGTCTTCCATTTGATGTTA
>CANMHZ010000063.1 GCA_947497635.1 Helicobacteraceae bacterium
AGGATGTAAAAAAGTTGTTAAAAGAAAGTATGGAAAAGCTGGAGAGTGCTGGGGAAGTGGAGAAAAAGAAATAGCAATCCAGAGGGGTGATTATACCCTCTGTTTTTGATCAATGCAAAGCGGGTGCAAGCACCATTAACACAAAAATATACAAATTCATCACATCTGATCCGAACCTTAATCCCCTTGAATCAACCCCGAAACTTCCTCTTTTTGTGGGAAATCAGCTCCCATACTGATAATAAAGGAGGATGCTTCTTGAAGCGTTAACGACGTTTTTTTGATCCGTATCTCATCCACCAATACCGTATAACCGCTCGTAGGATTGGGAGAGGTGGGGATGAATAATACGCAGATATTCTCGTGACGGTTTAGCAAATAAGCGAGAACCCATAACCCCTCTTTGGGATATTCAACGAGAACTACCTCTTTTTTCGTCCCGTCTTCGCCCCCTGAGAGCATTGCCGCCAATTTCTTAGAGACCGAATAGACGGAGCGAATAGCAGGGATTTTTTCAAAGGTAGTGTCAATCATCGAGACAAAAATAGAGCGTCCGTATTTCTCAATTGAAAATCCAAGCAATGCAAAAATAGCAATAACGCCCGCCATCAAAGCCAATGTCACACCGAATGAGTTGGTGTAATCATGGAGAGACAAATAGGCACTCACTCCCAAATTTTTGAGATAATTAACGACAATAATTACCAAAATAAGAGGGAATAACGATAACGCCCCCACAAAAATATACCGAAATAAAAGTTTGGCACGTAAACTCATACATATCCTTTTTTTGACTTAAGTGTCTCATTATAGAATACTTTTTGAAACACTTTACTACAATAGCATACTTTTACAGGAGAAACTATGCAACCCTTTATCGATTTTAATCTCAATTTAGAGACTTTTTTAAGTGACTTAACTACCCTTATCGACAACAACCACCAAACCATCAAGGATTTACTTGCGATTGCTGATAAAACCTACGCCAACTTTATCCGTCCGTTTGATTTGATGGAGGAGGAGATGGAGCTTCACTTTACCCCACTTTCTCATATTAATGCCGTCAATAATTCGGCAGAGAGTCAAAAAGTCTATGCGGATGCGCTCCCGATATTGACTGATTATTCGACCTTTGTAGGGCAAAATTTGGCTATTTATGAGGCGTTCAAAGCAGTTAAAGCCAACGAGTATGAGGCATTAAACCACGAACAACGCCGTATCCTTGATCTGAATATTCTCCATTTTGAACTAGCAGGGGCTCATTTGGATGAAGCTTCCAAACAACGGCTTGCCGAAATTAATTTACGTAAGAGTACCCTTACCAACGACTTTTCCCAAAATGTTTTGGATGCCACCAATGCGTATGAAAAAATCATCACCGATGAAGCAGATGTTGAGGGAATCAGCGAAAATGATCTCGAAGATGCCCGATTTGAAGAAGACGGGGTGACAAAATACCGTTTTACGTTGCAAATGCCCTCCTATATCGCCTATATGACCTACGGGAAGAATCGCTCTATCCGTGAAGAGCTCTATCGTGCCTATACGACTCGTGCCCCTCAAAACGGTGCGATTATCGATGAACTAATGGCACTACGTCAAGAGATGGCACAACTTCTTGGATTTGAGAGCTACAGCGCATATTCACTAGCTTCCAAAATGGCACCCGATACAGCAACCGTTCTAAAATTCCTCAACGATCTAGCCCTTACTTCTCGTGCTCAAGCCGAGCGTGAAGTTGGTGAGTTACATACTATTGCAGGTGATATAGAGCTTCAAAGCTATGACACGGCGTATTACGGTGAAATCCTCAAAAAAGCGCAATACGACATCGACGAAGAGGAGTATCGCCCCTATTTTGAACAAAATACGGTTGTACAGGGGATGTTCGATTTTTTACATCGGATGTTTGATATTCGTTTCGAAAAAGTGGATGCCCCATTATGGGATGAAAAAGCAAGCGTCTATGATCTGTATGACGGCGAAACCCTCCGTGCTCGTGTCTATTTCGATCTTGAAGCGCGCAAGAATAAACGTGGCGGTGCATGGATGCACAATTTTCAAACCCACTGTGAAGATACAACAGGGGGCAAACATCTCTCCAGTGCGTTTATCGTTTGTAACTTCCCCCCCTCCAGCGACACCTCCCCCTCACTTCTTCGGCATGATGATGTCGTCACCCTCTTCCATGAAATGGGGCATACTCTCCATCATCTCCTTAGTACCGTGCGTGAACATGGGGTGAGTGGTGTCAATGGGGTGGAGTGGGATGCCGTTGAATTTCCTTCCCAATTTTTGGAAAACTTCGCGTATGAGCCTAAAGTATTAAAACTGTTTGCAAAACATTATCAGAATGGGGAAGTCCTCAGCGATGAAATGATCGCCAAACTCATCCGTGCCAAGAATTTCCAAAGCGGACTTTTTATGCTTCGTCAGCTAGAGTTCTCCCTCTTTGATTTTGAGCTCCACTCGAAACTCTATCAAGGGGAGGAGATTCAAGCACTATTGGACTCTATCCGAGAAAAAACAGCGTTGATAAAGCCCCCTGCCTACAATAAATTTCAAAACGGGTTTAGCCATATTTTTAGTGGCGGATACAGTGCGGGGTATTACAGCTATAAATGGGCGGAGGTGTTAAGTGCAGATGCCTATTATGCTATCGTCGATGAGGGGATTTTTGATTCTGATCTCGCCCGTAAGTACAAAGAGATTGTTTTAGGCGGCGGCGGAAGTCAGAGTATGCAGGATCTTTTTAAAGAGATGATGGGGCGTGAATGTGAGACGAAAAATCTGCTCCGTCTCAATGGGATTAACGGGTGAAATTTCTAGGGTTATGGCTTCTTTGCATAACCCTATCATGGGGAATTGAGATGAAAATAGCATCGTATAATGTTGAGAATTTATTTGATATGAAGGAAGATGCGACAGAGTACGAACAGTATTTTCCCAACACTTCTTGGGGATGGACAACGCAAATGCAGCGGATCAAACTGCAACATACGGCGCGTGTTATCCACGACATCAATGCCGACGTGATCGGACTCCAAGAGATCGAATCTGAAAGTGTCCTCAAAGAGCTCAAAGCCGAGCTTAACCGTCAGGGGCTGTATTATCCCTATTATGTATTTTCTCGTAACAAACGAGGGGGAGCCGTTTCGGTCGCACTTCTTAGCCGTTATCCAATCACATCTGCTTTAAGTCATCCTATCAGTGCCAATAGTGATTACCGTAATATCTTGGAAGCACGAATTGATTTTAAAGGACACCCTTTACGAGTCTACGTCAACCATTGGAAATCCAAAATGGGTCCTGAGAGTATGCGTATCCGAAGTGCCAAAGTGGTCAAAAAACTCATCGACAAACTCCCTAAAAATGAGCCTTACGTACTCATTGGCGATTTCAACTCCCATTACGAAGAGTACAAAATTTTTCTCAAAAGTCGCCGTCATAATGATACCAATGGAGTGACGGGAATAAACCATATCCTCCAAACCATTGACGAAGATGAGAATCCCATCACCTATACCACGATGAAGCATACTGGAAAAAACCTCTATAACCTTTGGTACGAACTTCCAAGTGATCAACGGTGGAGCCACTCTTTCAAAGGCAAAGGAGAAGGGTTAGACAATATCATCATCTCCCCTGCTTTAGCCAATGACAATGGTATCGAGTATGTTCGCGGAAGCTTTACGCGGTTCACCCCAGAGTATCTCTTTAAAAAAGGGAAAGTATACCGCTGGCAACAAAGCAAAAGCTACCCAAAACATCATACGGGAGAGGGATATTCGGATCATTTGCCTGTTTCGGCTGTGTTTGAAGTGGGTGAGTGAAAAAAGTATTATTTTTAACGAAGCATAATAAGGTATAAATTTAAAACTTTCCACATGGTCGGAGCGACCTGACTCGAACAGGCGACCTCTACAACCCCAATGTAGTGCGCTAGCCAAACTGCGCTACGCCCCGATCACCAAAAGTGGAAAGGAAGAATAATAGAAAATTGATTAAACCCACCTAAAAGTGACTCGCGATATACTTATCGAATGAAAACAATTACCTCATCTCTTTTATCCTCTTATCCTAAAGTCACCGCTTCCTTTACTACGCGGCATGGGGGAGTGTCACAACCACCTTTTTCCAATGCAAACCTTGCTTTTCATGTCGGAGATAACGTAGTCGATGTACAGCAAAATCATCTTTTACTCTCTAAGACTTTGAGCTATGATGTTGAAAAATTGGTTTTTATGTCTCAAATACATTCAGATAATATTGTTATCGTGGATGAAACCATGAACTTTATGACACCACCTCGATGCGATGCCATCATCACAAACTGTCCGAATATCCCTCTTATGGTAATGAGTGCCGATTGCACCCCTATTCTCCTCTATGACCCCTTCAATGAGGCTATAGGGGCTGTTCATGCAGGACGTGAGGGAGCGTTGAATGAGATTCTCCCGAAAACACTCCGAGCAATGGGTAAAACGTATGGAACAAAGCTCAATGAAATACATATTCTTTTAGGACCATCAATCCATGGATGTTGCTATGAAGTAAATGAGCCTATTGCCAAAAATGTGATTGAGAAAGGATATACTGATTCATTGCAACGAATAGGAGAGAAAGTATTTTTGGATGTCAATACGATTTTAGTGCAACAATTAGAGAGGCTAGGGATACAAAAAAAGCATATTGAAATTATTGATGAATGTACCTCATGTTTCCATGAAACCTATTTTTCTTATCGCGCTGATGCACAACGCACAGGACGCATTGCGGGGGTGATAGTTCTCCAGTCTACGTAACTTTTACGTTTCCAGTAGAATTTTTTTCTCATCACCTTCTTTACGTAATCGAATATGCGTCACTTTGCCATTGGGTGTAACACCAAATTCTTGATGGGTTTTTGGATCGATAAAAACCACCCTATTTTTTCCATTATGGATGCCATTATGGGTAATTACCGCATGAAGATCAGCTTCATAAAGCTTTTCAAGCTTTTCATATAAATTACGGAGTTCCAGTTCGGCTTCATTGAGATTTTCAGAGAAAATTTTAAGGGTATTAGCTTCTATCTTGAACTGTTGTATCCGAACCAAATCTGCTTTCATAGGTTCGGCACCACTTTTTTTGGTATCAATAATCCGTTTTTGTATTAGTTTTATACGACTATTTTTATCTTTAAATGAGAGTTGACGAGTGTAAAGCTCTTTTTGTTGTTCTTTAATACGCGATGCTTTAACACGTATATCCGCTTCAAGGAGGGCAATGGATTCATGATACGACTCAATAGAATGAGGATCAATAATCAGCTTATTCCCCTCCCCCTCAATACTTCCTATAACAATCGATTCTGAAGCGATGATGCGAGCGTTAGAATAAAGAACATCTATAACAATTTGCCGTGCAATCACCTCCCCACCCATCATTTGTTTGATATGTATCACATCGGCTTCAATCTTACCTGCTTCTAAAATATCAATATTAGCTTCTTTGGCTTTGAGGTTACCACGATGGAGATGAATATTGGCAACTTCGCTGACATTGATTTGGGATCTTCGATGAGTTTGGGCACCAATATTGACTTCACATGCCTGAATCTTGGTATTCCCTCCAACCGTTCCCTGAATATCAAGCTTTTGAACATCAATATTTACACCAGAGCCTACTGCATCTTTGTCGGATAAATTTTGTTTGATTTTAAGTGAAATATCTGAATCAAATCCAGCTTCAATTGATCCTGTATTTTTAAAATCAGCTCTATCAATATGAAGCTCTTGCAAAACAGTAAATATACCATTTTTACGCTCTACGAAACCCGAAACTTTGGCATAAAAACGGATACTATGTTCATCTTGTGTAGACATAATCGCATTTTCATCAATAACGATAGCCCCCGCATATTTATGCTCTGGTTCAGGAATGCTGATAAAATTTCCATCACAGCCCCGTCCATCTCGTCCATTTTTTGGAAAAATATATTCCAATATCAAATCGTCTGGTTGCACCCCATCGATAAAATTTTTGGACTCTTTGTCGTGCTTATAATGAAGGATGACACTATCATTTATTGGTAAAATAGGTGGAAAAAAATCACCTATTTGGAAACGATAACTCTCGCTCAAAGGTCCACTTTTTTGAATTTTAAGAAGAAGTCGATTGATTTCACGATCAAGGTTTTGATTATAAAGTCCAATCAACAAACCATAACGAAGCTGCTTGCGCACAATAGCCTCTTTTATCCATTCCTGAATCCCCTTTTTAAGGGTTATCGTAGATTTTGGATCAATGATAACAACTACTTTACTCTTGTATTTATCCGTTGCAATCGTAAAATTTAAATCAAGATAAGGGTGAGGCTGACGTGCTCGAATACGAATTTGATATTCCTGCCGAAGTAAAAAAGTGGGGGAATAAATTTCATTTTCAGTCGTATATTCTAATAAATCATTCCCCTCAATTGCCTGCCACTCCTCATCTACTGTCCCTTTATAAAGGGTTTCGTATGAGAGTACATCAAAATCAATACCATCTATTGGGATACCTCTATCCTTTGCAGCTTGCTGTAAATCGTTCATCACATTAACCGATGTTTTAATGACAGGGGTAAACATATTATCCTAACACCCGTTTAGCCAATTGCATAGGTAAAAGAGCTAACGATTCTTCAATGAGGAGAGTATTACCGTGCTTGATAAATTCATCCCCATACTCGAAACTCACTACCTGTACATCCATGACCTTCTCTTCACACAACCACTCAAGGAGAGCACTTCCAACGCCTCCCATTCGTGATGAGTCACTAAAAATAAACCATTTTTTATGTTTAGCTGCCATCAGATGCAACATC
>CANMHZ010000064.1 GCA_947497635.1 Helicobacteraceae bacterium
TCCCTTGAGCTGTGTTTCATTGTTGGTGAGTTTTTGCCCAGCAGAAGCTACGGCGGTAAAATCAGGTGCTGCCGTGTGTCCTAAATAGTTTTGAAAACTTTGCCAGTAGATGTGTTGGAGGGATACTTTTCCCCAGTTATCAGTGTACCCGATGGCGGCAAGTGCAGAGGTGGTGTCAAAATTGGTGTACGGTAGTTCTCCAGCAAAACGAGGGTTGCTTCCTGAAGGTTCCCCTTTTTCCCATGTGTTCGCATCAGGCGTGCTGAAATTACCTGCTTTTCGTTTGGTTATGGCGGCATTTACCCCTAATTTACCTGAGGCTGCTTGGATTTTAGCGCCACCCATACGCTCTTCATTGTTGGTGTGATATTCTCCTGTAACCTCGCCATTGACGACACTTTTTCCCTCAGGGGCTGTGAGTATTTCGGGTGAGAGGATATTGACAACACCTCCCAGTGCATCAGAACCATACAGTACCCCTTGCGCTCCCCGTATGACTTCAATGCGATCAGCGATAAATGGATCGGTATTGAGGACATGGCGGATACCGTACGTTTGTGAATCGGTGGCACTGCTGTTGGAAAGGACTTTGACCCGCTCTCCTGTCATACCGCGAATAACGGGTTTTCCTGCTTGCGTACCGGTCGAAATGTTGTTCACACCGGTAAAATCTTCGAGAATTCCACCCAATGAAGCAGTAGCTTTAAGGGCTTTTTCTTTTCCTTCTATTACATCGATTTGATTGGGGACATCAAAGGTACTGTGTTCATGAATAGGAGATGCTGAGACGCTAATGACATCCATTTGGTACATTGTTGCATCGTTGGCCAACAATGCGGCAGCGGCTAGAGTAGAGAGGAATAGTGATTTTTGCATAGATATATCCTAATTATTTATATTTTACGCCAAAGGAGGCAGAATTGCTAAAGTAAAAATGAAAAAATAATTAGGAGATAGGAGGGGAGCGACTTTTGAGAGAAATTTTCGGTGAAACGCCGTGAGCGACAACAAAGGGGTTGAATCGTTCGGCTATTTGCGTGATAGAGGTTGGTTCGCTCAGATCGGCAAAAAGGGCAGGGGCATGAGCAAACACACATATTTCACATACTTCACCGTTATGATGGGTATGACTAAGTTCATGCGCAACCCCCAAAAAAAGGGAGAAGACGAATAAAAACGCAAAAATCCGTTTAAATCGTTTCACCCATTCCCTTTCTATCGTGATGAGAAAATTGGGCTTCGAGTTCTTCAAGCCGTTCCATTTTTTGGTAATGGCGCAGGTTTAAGGTGGTAAATTTATAGCCTAAAAAGATGATTAGTGGCCAAAGCCCCAACCATAGAAATGCTTCGATGTATTCCATAATATTCTCCTAATAACTAAATGGATCATTTTTGATCTCGTCATGGGTGATAGGGCGAGCCATAGCGCGCCAAACGACTACAATATATCCTAATACGACTGGAACGAATAAAGAAACATATCCCATGACGACTAGGGTGTATCGGCTACCTGAACTGTTTACCGTGGTCAATGAGCTTTGGATATCAACGGTCGAGGGATAAAAGGGGGCACCTCCGACTCCTGTCGAAAAAAGAAGGGCAAACACCATCAATACCGTTCCGGCAGCGGCACACCAGAATCCGGATTTTTTAGCTCTTATTCCTCCGAGGAGAAAAAGTCCCAATCCGATGACAAAAGGGGCTAGAACGCTTATAGGATAGGTCATAAAGGTATGAAAATAGCGATTCATTTCGATTAATACTCGATTGTTTTCTACCGTAAGTCCCGGAATGATAAAAATCCATGTAGCATACGCCGCTAAAGCAGCAACTGTTATGAGCATCTCAATGTGGAGCTTTTTGAGTGTTGAGTGTGTGATTTTATCCTCTTCAACGCTGTTTAGGATATATAACATTCCCAAGATACGTGAGAGCATCATCACACTCAGTCCTCCCAAAAGATTAAAAGGGATGAGCAACGCTTCAAGACCTCGTGTTGCAATCGTCCAGTGTGACAGATTCGCATCGTCCACGATAAATGCTCCGCCTGAAAACATCGTAGAGATTATGACACCGATCAAAAAGGGAGCCAGATAACCGTTGATACTCAAAAAAGTTTCGTACAAGCGTGAACCGTAGACATTCCCTTTTTTGGTTCGGTATTCATACGAAACGGCTTGGATGATATAAGAAAACAATAGCGTCATCCATGCGAAATACGCACCACCAAAACTCACCGCATAAAAGAGAGGAAACGCGGCGAAAATTGCGCCACCAAATAATACAAGTGTGGTAAACCCAAGTTCCCATTTACGTCCGAAAACATTGTAAAGCAAGGTTTTATCCGCTTCATTTTTGGCAATAGAGGGGATCAGTGCCTGACCTCCTTGAACAAACAACATCATCGCTAAAAATCCGCCCAAGAGGGAGACAATCCCCCACCAGTAATTTTGAAGCCATAGCAATTCCCATGTTTCAAACATGATCGTCTCCTTTTTCGGCAATGTGCGGTCCATTGGCTATCGCTGACATCATAATCTTGATCTCTGCAATTAACAGCGTCGTAAAGAGGATGGCAAACGCCCAAAAGGTAATTTTAACCGTCGTAGTACTCAGTGCACTTGATCCTTTCATCGTGGGTAGAAGGTCTTGGATAACCCACGGTTGACGTCCCACTTCAGCAACAATCCATCCCGCTTCGCATGCAACGAATCCAAGCGGAATAGACATAAAGGTAATCCACAATGCCCAGCGGGTGTTTATGAGCTCGTTGGTCATTGAAAGATACAAAAGAACTATAAATAAAACGATAAAAAAGGAGCCCAGTCCGACCATTACGTGGAAACTGTAAAACGTCAATGCGATGGGGGGAACCGTTTGAAGCGCATCGGTGAAATGACCGTAGCCCATGTACGATTGGTTCACATCAAACGCTTTTAGACTTGCTTCTGCGTCAGCGGTATTGTTCGATTTTTTGGCTTCATGGTAGGCATCTAAATCACTCAATGCCGCACGTCCTCGCTGTATTTTCTCATTGGCACTCATAATGCCGAATTTTTCATTTCCATTGATGAGATCATTGATCCCTGGAACAAAAGCGTTAATGTCGTGGTATCCTAGAAGTGAGAGTGCGTAGGGAATTTGAATGTCTCCGTAAAACTCCGGAAGATCATCACCTACTTTTTTATCAGGATTTAAAATCCCGAATGCGACAATCCCTGCACGCCCTTCACCCTCATAAAGCCCTTCCATTGCTGCGAGTTTCATCGGCTGTTTTTGAGCCACTTGATGTGCCGATTCGTCACCGCTTAAAAGTAAAAAGAGTGATGCAAAGAGTCCAAAAGAAGACGCAACGATAATGCTGCGGCGGGCGAACTGTGTTTCACGCCCACGGATGAGAAACCATGCGGAAACGCCGACGACGAAAACAGCAGCGGTTACATATCCGCCGCCGATGGTATGGAGAAATTTGGCAACGGCAACGGGAGAGAAGATCACTTCCCAAAAGTTCCCCATCTCATAGCGCATTGCATCGGGATTAAAATTCATTCCTACCGGATATTGCATCCAGCCGTTCGCGACTAAAATCCACAACGCCGAGAGATTGGTTCCGATGGCAACCAGCCAAGCGGAAGCGAGGTGAAATCCTTTTGAGACACGGTTCCATCCGAAGAAAAGAACAACAAAAAAGGTCGATTCGAGAAAAAAAGCAAAAATCCCCTCGATTGCCAGCGGTGCGCCGAAAATGTCCCCGACGATCCACGAGTACGCTGCCCAGTTGGTTCCAAACTCGAACTCCATGATAAGCCCCGTAGCAACGCCGATAACGAAGTTGATTCCGAAAAGTTTGACCCAAAACTTGGTCGTAGAGAGCCATTTCTCATCCCCGGTTTTGACGTAAATCGTTTCCATAATGGCAACAAGAAAAGAGAGTCCAAGCGTGAGCGGAACAAATAAAAAGTGGTAAATTGCCGTTAACGCAAACTGCGCACGCGACCAGTCGATGAGATCCATGGTACGGTTCCTTTGTTAGGGTTTTAAAGTTTCTGCGATCATTGAAGGTGCTTCTTTCGGAGCATTTTTATAAGGGTTGTCTGAGAAAAACTGAAAAAGCCCCCAGATGATGATGAGTTTAAGAACAAGCACCATCATCAGTTTGTTTTTAAGGTTCATCTCGCGCCATAAATCACGGTACATCAACACAATAGACCCCAGTTTCATACTTATCTCCATTGTAGTTCTTTGATCAGATGATCGTATACGTATTGAACTTTTTGCGCATCAGGTTCACCTTTGTAATCCATTTGAGCGCGTGCGATTGTAGTGTTTTGTTCCTTTATCGTAATACGGATATATCCATCAAAGTCAGTCCCTAAGGAACGGCTTTGGGCATTGGTACAATGGGCTCTGTGGGTATAGACTTCTAGGCGAATGGGAGCGTTAGAATCGGTTTTAAAATTGCTTTTGAGGGTCCCGCTTAGATCCTTAATATGTAGTGCCGATGGAGGATGTGCAATGAAATCAGGCTTTGCGATTTCAGTATAAATCTCCCGCTCCAAGCATCCGCTGAGAAACAGGAGGTAGAGCAGGAGAAATAAATATTTTTTCATGAACTATACGTGGGAGTGTTGTCCACAGCATTTTCCAGTATGTGAATGTGCGTGGTCGTGGGTATGAGTTTTATGATCATGTTCTCCCAAGAGTGAATCAAAGTTGTCAGAGGTTACTTCAACCAGTTCGTTGGCATGAAGCAACTTTAAGGCATCTGTTGCGGTTAATCGGTAATGTCCTGCAAAATAGACTTTGATCCCATAGCTTTTTAATAATACAAATGGATTTAGTCCTAAATGAGACGTAATTAAAACATCAACATTGTTCGCAACCAAGATTCGTGCAACATCGCGTCCGCTATTTTGTTCCATCTTTTCGATGGTTATTTCGTTATTATCATTTGCAAATGCAAAATATTTGGCATTCCCAAAGAGTGGAGCGAGAGCCGCATCGGCAGAAGCAGTTTTAACGGGCATGGAAACTATCATAATAAATCCTTTGATTAATGGTGTGAGCAGCTCGTATCGTAACTGTTTGACCTTGGATAATTTAGCATATGTAAAATTAAAATGGTATTAATCATATCTTATAATATGTATAACTTACGATTAATAGACCTTTGAACTACTTTTTATCGCTATTCAGTAAAGGTAATGGATAAACTGTTTATAATTTACATATGTAAATATTAGGAAGTGACATGAAAACAGGGAAAAAACGCAATATTACCTTCAAACCTACGTGCTATTCCTATGGTCCTTTAACTCAATTACCCAAAGAAACCATGCAATTACGAGATGATGAACTCGAAGCGCTCTATCTAGCCGATTTTAAAGTTCTGTATCATGAAGAGTGTGCACTTTCGCTCGGAATTTCTCGTCCGACGTTTGCCAAGCTGATTAAACAAGCGCGTAAAAAAATGGTAGAGATGGTGATGTATGGCAAAGCCATTGAGCTCATACGAGAACCTCATAGTTTCACCCTCGTATTTCCAACCGATGATCGTATCTCAATTCATCCTTATTTTTTAGTTGCCAAACTGTTTGCTTTTGCAAAAGTTGAAGAAGGGATAATTTCGTCGATTACGTATAAAGAGAACCCGATATATCGAGAACTCTTTCAAAACGAGGCAGAAATTGTGAACGATGAAAGCGCCAAAGGGCTTGCTGCGGGTCGAATTATTCCGCCACTTTTAGAAGAAGCGACCATTTTGGTGGCACGAACGTTGGGGGATGGGATACGACGAAATATCGAGGGGATGGGTATAGCGATTGAGCTAACCCAAACCAGCAACCTTGATGCGGTTATTGCAGAGTTGGTAGTTTAATTTCTTTAATCCATCCCTCCATCGTTTCATTGATTGCATACATCGGTGCTTCTAAAAAGGTGATAACAAAATTCTCACCCATATCACACACGCCGATGGAACGAGGACGAGGAGCTAGCATTTCAGGTCGGGGTAGTTTTTGACCGAAACAAAATATGACCATCTTCGCTTCACTCATGAGGGCATTAATCTCTCCGCCAAGAGAAGTTGTATGGGCGTGATGGTCGAACTCTCCGATGTAAGCGGCAACTGGATTCGCTGCAATTTGATCTTTTAAATAGCTGATGATCCCATCGACATTGGAGTAACGTGATTCTTTTTTAGCGATTTCAAGTGTATAGATGGGATATTTTTCCATAAAAGTGGTCTGTTTCAAAACATGTTTCCTTAATTTTGTTAGTTTAGATAAAGCTCTATTACATCCCGGGAATACGAGGAATATAACCCATTTTCGACATTTTGTAATACCATCCCCATCCGATTTTCATCCAATGTCCGATAATCGGCATAGGGATAAGGAGTGCTTTTTTATCGTCACGGTAAACGAATCCTGCCCCATTGCCCATATCCATCACACAGAGGATATTGAGGTGATTTTTGTATCCTTTTTTCTCCCCTGATTTGAGACCGACGGTTATTGCGCTGTTGTGAGCGGCATTGCGTGCCATGACTTCGGCGATGTGTCCTTGTTTGGCTTTCCAGTCAGGACCTTCCAGTGCCGCAGCATCTCCGATGGCATACCATCCCTCAATTCCTCTAATTTCGCAAAAATCGTTAATTTGAATAAATCCAGCGTTGTTAAGGGGTAAATCACTCTCTTTGATAAAGGAGTGACCTTCGCCTGCGGGTATAAACATCGTTAAATCGCTTTCCAATTTACTTTCGTCTTCAAATATTATTTGATTGGCTTCAAAACGTACAATCTTTTTTCCATAGCGTTC
>CANMHZ010000065.1 GCA_947497635.1 Helicobacteraceae bacterium
ATTTTCTTAAACGCCAAATCATTTTTTGGGTCAGCAAAGTACATTTTAAATCCCTACGGTGAATTTTACATTATTATAGCGAATCAAATCCAATAGGAGAGATCACAAACTTATGCTAAAATGAGAATCTTGGTTTTATGGCGTTAGGAGTATTTCTAAAATTGGTCAAAAAGTTGACTTGGTTAATATTGATTATGCGAATTGAGCTATTTAAGAAACTAAAAATGCCCTTCACCCTCAAACCCTAATCTCTATTTTTCTTTCATATAAAATTCATAGTTCATCTGTATTATAATTACTCATAATCCAATCAAGGAAAACAACGATGAAAAAAATTATTTTACTCTTTATTGTTTTGATAATCTTTTCTTTTCAAAGTTGGGCGGTATGTTCAAATCCCTCCCCCTATAAAGGGATGGCATTTATCAATGAATTATATGTGGGTTCTAATAGAAATACAAGTTTCTTAAATAAAGTAGAAGTTTTCCTCCCTACCCCCTCTTCAACACTCAGTGCAGCTTGGTCGGGATCAGCTGGTGGGGCTGGTTGGAAAATTGTTGTTAAACGTGTAAGAAATGGCTCTACGTCCACGTATAATACTTCACTTAAAAGCGGTTTCGTCGAAAAATATGGATTTGTGACGAATACTACGGCTGCTATCTATCTACGTAACAGTACTTCGGTATACGATCTTGCATTGATAGATGAAAATGGTCTCGTGATTGATTATCTTTCCTTAAATGGTAAAGGACCTCAATATGCTTCATACGGAGCGTGTAGTGCGAATCCGACCCTCACATTAAGTAACTCCCCTACAGATATTTATCTCGATTATGACGGCAATGTAAAAGCTGGGTTAGGATGGCAAACAAGCACTACTACCAATACTATAGGCTATTCTAACACTTGCGATAAAACAAATTTTAACCTCATCATGGATAAAAGCGCCGATACAAGCACTCCCGCACTCAGTGACAATGTCACCTTTACCCTAACGGTTAGAAATTCATGCAAAAGTAATGCAACTACTTTTAATATTACCGATATCCTCCCCTCTGGGCTCACGTACCAAAAAACAGGAAGTACCTGTAGTACAACACTTCCAGACGGCAGCACTTCCATTACAAAAAGCTTCTCAAGTTTAGCAACAAACACAAGTATTTCTTGTATTATCGTCGCCAAAACAACCGCTCTGGGATCGATTACTAATTTTGCGACCGTTACAACTACCCAAACCGAAAGCACCATAGCCGATAATAATGACAGCAGCATAATCACGGTAAAACCTGGATACGAAATCAGTTTTGATATGGATGCACAAACCCTTTCTGAAGGTGATCTTGGAGGAACAATTACCGTCTTGTTAAGTGCACCGAATTCAACAAAAGAGATATGGGTTGATTATAATCTTAGTAGTACAAGTACCGCTACCAATCCGTCTGATCATAATTTAGCAAACGGTACTGTGAAATTTCTCGCAGGAAAAACCACTGTAGACGTCCCATTTACGTTAGTTGATGATACGAAATACGAAGATACCGAAACAATGATAATCACACTGTCAAATCCTCGCCTTTCAGATGGTACCAAACCTGCTTCTTTATCATTATCAACTCCATCACCTACTACCCCTATCGTTCAGACCATCACTATCGAAGATGATGATCCGCCAGTCGAATACCAAATGGACGAATGCAGTTGGAAAGGTACGACTGGTGAAGTACAAGAGAGTAGCGGAAACGATATTAACGGTACAGCCAATAATGGAGCAACCACGAGTTTAGGTAAATTCAATAACGCTGGACACTTCAACGCAGTAAGCAAACAAAGCATCTCCATTCCTCCAAACAATCTCTTGAAAATCTCCGATACGATCACTTTTACAGCTTGGATCAAAAGAGACAGTATCGATAACCGCCTTCAAAATATTTACACCCATGGGCAATTCAACAATGCGTTGCGCCTTCAAAATACCAATCAAGTTCTATTTAGTTTACTACTGAGCAGTAGCAGTACCGCTAGAAGTCTCTATTCCGTAAAAACGATTTCCGATACCAACTGGCATCATATCGCAGGAACATATGACGGCTCATCGATGAAAATTTACATTGATGGAGTATTGGATGCTACTGCTTCCTACACTGGGAGCATCGGGACTACCAATAGTTTTTATACAATAGGAAATGAACAAGCTACTGCTGCCTCATATGGGTTCAATGGCTACATTGATGAAGTTAAAATTTTCTCTGCCGCATTGACCCAAACTCAAGTTACATCGATCACATCAATGTATACTAATGAAAATAATAATTTAAATTATGACGGCTCACTGCGTGATCCTCAAAATCCACCGTGTACCATTCCACTATCTAACTGCACCGCATTTTCCTATCAACTTTACCACCCGCAAAGTACAACCAACAAACTCCAAACCCGTATCGCAAGCCAAGCGTTTGACCTAAATGCTACCGTATCTTGCACGAGCGGTACGGGAACCATCCCTGCGCGAAAAATCAAAAATATTTATGCCGTCAGCGGAATATGTCCTGTAGCAACAACTGGATTACCTCTTCTTTGGAGTGGATTAGCAGACATCAACGATACCAATAGAACTATCACTCTCTCTAATCTCAATAGCACCAAAGCCTATTCCAATATCAAACTGATGCTTGAAACGAATTCGAGTGAGCTTAATTGTTCTATGGATAGTTTTGCGATTCGACCTTCTTATTTTAGTGGCACTATTACTGGTTTTAAAGCGGGTGAACAAAATTCTTCGTCTATAACAACTATTGATGCAAATGACACCATAAACACAAATACATTGGATTACAATACTACGGTATCAACCTATCGAGATATTTCTATTGCTAGTGGGTGCGAATCAAATACTACTGCTACACTTATAGATAATATGTCAGTTACGTTTAAAGATGGTAAAAGTACTCTCGTAAATGCAAAATTCAAAGATGTTGGAGATTTCAATACCACTCTTTTTGATTCATCATGGAATGATGGCGATTGTATTAGCGGAAGTGGCTCTAACACTCTAATTAATGGTCTGTATGGGTGCAATGTAGAAGGAAACATTTCTATCAAAGTCAGTCCTTACGAACTTAACACCTCTCTCATAAATTTCACAGTTCCAGGAACGGGGAAACAACCATGGCTCTATCTCGATTCAAGCCGAACACAAAACGTAGAAATCAATGCCACTGTAAGTGCTTACGGAAAAGATGGAACTAAAACTAAAAATTTTAGTGACGGGTGTTCAGTTTTTACCATCCCTATTGGATTTTACTTCACTCCAACAGGAACGCTTCCAACAACGGATCTCGATATTTCATTAACGCCTACAAGTTTGGATTATACCTATAACACCGTATTCAATCATCAGTCGTTCAATATTCCCAACACTTCATTCAAAAATGGTGATGCAAATCTCTCATTAAAATTTAATTTTATCCGCCCTACTATCCCCATTAGCCCCTTTAATCTCAAACTTACGGATATTAAAACAAGCAGTGGATTCAATGATAATAATGCCACTATAACCGATAAAAACACCACCTTCGTCTACGGTCGCATCCACGCATCCGATATTCAAACCGATCAAAACACAAGTGTACCCAATCCAGTCGAGATTGAAGTATACAGCAATGACTCAACAAATCCGTTTATCATAGGCAAACCTCAAAATGTTCTTAAGTGGTATCGAAATACGGATCATGACAATAATTTATCTGGTTCAGTGCTTTCAGGTAAGAGTACCCAAGATATAAATATTACGATTGACAATACCTCAATAAATCCGCCCAATAATGGGATTCAAACCATTTATATTACTAATACCGATGGTAATACCACTAAACAAACGATTAATTTAACAATCCCTAATTGGCTCACAACGACTCCTGCTAATAATACATTTAATTATCAGTACCTAAAACCATCGACAGTACCAGATAATTTAAAAACAAATTCAACAGGTGTCAATAGTGGTACATTCACAGGAAGTGATTTTGGCATTGCCCCTGCGAAGACCACCAAAAAAGGGATCAAAGTCTTCCGATGAGAAACGCTCTAACATTAATTGAACTTATTTTTTCAATGGTCATTATCGGGATTGTCTTCACCGTCATTCCCAAACTCATTATATCAATGAACCAAAGTGCACAAGTGACGATCAAAGAAGAAGCAATGTTTAATGCGGTGGCGATGATGGGGGCAATTATTAATCTGCCGTGGGATAATAACAATACAGTCAATAACCAAATTTTAAATGTTAGCAATCACAATAGTTATGATTGCAATGCAAGTAACACTCCACAATATTACCGAAAAGGGGGATTTGTAGGGGGACGCAATTGCAGTGCTCTTACTGATGGATCGTTTGATTTTAATGCTTCATCTATTGGCAATGAATTAAATGCAACGGGAGATAAAGTATACGACGACATTGATGACTATAACGCAACAGAAAACAATGCATCCAACGACTGTGCCAAATCTCACGGAAAAAGTCTCTACAGCATCAGACCCATCGTGATTTACTCACAAGACCCTGACCCAACCGCTTCAACGATACAATTACCCGGAGATGACAAAAATCTCTCCGTAGTACAAAGCAGTAATACAAAACGTATCATTGTCAAAGTGGGTTATAGTAGCGATAATAGCAAATTTTATGATCCTACAAAACTAAACTGTATTACTGCCCTCGAATACCACTCGTTCAATCTCGGCAATGCTAAAATCAATTCAAGGAGTTGGTAATGCGTCGAGGATACACACTTATCGAAATCATTATCACCATTGCCATTACTGGGATTCTCTCCGTGGGGATGTTCAAAGCGTTCGAAGCCATTACACTCCGAAGCGAAAAAGCTAAAATTCTTAGTAGCCTCTCTATTGATAGCCAAAGTGCATTGGATCAGCTGAGTTTGTTGATGTATGATCGTGCTCCTATGTCTGTGCAAGGGTGTGATATTACTGGAAATTGTGAGTCATTAGATGGCTCTCTTTATACTAAAAATATATTAAAATGGTATGGAACGGCGAGTGAAAGTTATCAAGCAGGTAATTACAGTGGATTTGTGGATATGGTTCCTTCTATCAGTTCCAAACCTACTCTTCAATCGCCTGATACCAACTTATCAAAAGTTTTAAAAACTGAACAAGACAAATGGGATAATACCTTTAGTATTGCAAATATGGGACTCGTTTTCTCAGGAACTTTTGAAGATGGCATATCTCCAACACCCAATCTTTTTAAATCTACAGACGATAAGATTGAATTTTTAAGTACTACGAATATTTCAACTATTTACGAAAAATATTATCTCGTCGATAGTGCGTATGCTGTAATGCGTGGTGAACATTTACCAAATCAAACTGCTACGTGCATTAAGAATCTTGGATTAAAGGATATTAACAATACTTTGTTTTTGTTTTACAACTACCGTCCATGGAAAACTACTTCGGAGAGTTTTTGTGCAGATATTACAGCGAATAATCCGCTAGGACAAGTTAGCATCCTCGCAACAAGTGTTAATGCCTTCGTCGCCCACCAAGTCAACGGAACCATCCGATTAGGACTCGATATGAACCAAACCGTAGGAAAAACAGGTTCTACTGTCCGTCTATCCAAACAAAAGATAGTCTTCTAATGCGTCGTGGTTTCGGACTTCCCCAAGTATTGCTCATCATTCTCTTTATCGGAGGGATTGTCACCGTTACGATGCGCTATGCAAGCTTAGGGGCGAAACATTATGCCGATGCTTATACCCGTGAGCAAGCAGAACTATTTATGCAGAGTGCGACGGAGGCAGCGTTATTTCGGATAAGTGGGTATGATAGAAGTGCTAATACCTGTCTACAATTTATCAATATTTCTTCTTCGGATGGGCGATTTGATGCTAATATAACTGTCAATAGATATTATCTTGTTAATGAAATATGCAATAATGTTAATTATACTACGATACAAACCGACGACTCCCACGGCATGATCGATATGACCGTTATTGTCACCTCTAAAGATCCAAAATTAAATCCATCACTAAAACTCGGTAATAAAGTCCGACTTGTCCGAAGGAGCCTACAACGCCCATGAAAAAATACGGCTTTACCCTTATCGAACTTATTTTTGTCATTATTCTTATGGGGGTTCTCACAGGGGTTGGATTTTACATGAGTCAACCTGACGCTACGAAACAAGATGCTCAATATACGCTGCTCAAACTCAAAGAGGCTCGGTATCGGGCGATTGGGTATGAAACAGGTGATGGTAGCTGTTCGGAAGCAGGATGGATTGTTTTAAATGAGGGAAATCTATCTAGTAATGAATCACCCACACATACGATAAAATCAGAAATTAAGCTACCTACAATTACAACATTAGCAAATACTACACCTCACAAGCCTGAAACAGTCTGTTTCGACTCCCTCGGTCGTCCCCATGACGGCAATTCAACCTCATTAGTGTCACTAATACGGAATCCATTGGATATTAATTTTACGAAAGGTGATAAAAATACAACTATTCGCCTTTTTCCGCAAACGGGCTATGCTATAATCCCATGCAAATAATTGCTTTCTTT
>CANMHZ010000066.1 GCA_947497635.1 Helicobacteraceae bacterium
CTTACACGCCTTAAGGAGGCACTAAATGGATGAATTAAAAGCAAAAATACACAAAGCACAAAGTGAGGGGGATATTGCCTCTTTGTATGTTCTCGAAGCGCAGGCGCATGAGTTATTTGATGATGAAACATTGATGGCGTATTATGCCAATATTCTTGATTTGGCATTAGAGCGTCTGACGAATGCGTTGGAAAATTTGGATCGTCTTGATATGAATGAGGTTCAAGATTTCGCAACGTTGCGAGCGTTGTATGAATATGCGATTGAGCATTACAGTGCTGGGTCTGCAACCGATGCGAGTGCATTGTTTGAAGTCATTGGCGGATTGAGTGAAGATGAAGCGTTTAATGAAGCGATGAAGATTCACAGAAGTGCGTGTGATGCAAAAATACCTTTTGATACGTTTATTGAAGAGTATGTGGATATGGATGCAGTGCAAGAGGGTGGAAAGTTTTATATTGGGGTTTTTACGAAGAGTGTTGAATAGATATTGAGTATAATGACATATATTGTACCAAAGAGGATGAAATGATTGATATTATAGAATTAAAACCGCTTATCGTCGAACGTCTGAAATCGCTGAATCCTGATAAGATTATTCTCTTTGGCTCTTTTGCATACGGTACGCCGACTGAAAATAGTGATATTGATTTATTTTTAGTCAAAGATGATGAAGATACTAATATTGAAGCAAAAGCACTGGTAAAACTTAGAGATTTAATGAAAAAATATTCGATAGGTTTTGATGTTTTATCGGCGAGTAGTCAGTTTTTGGCTGGGCGTGAAGATCCATTTTATAAGCATGATGTATTGTCAAAAGGTAAGGTGCTGTATGGCTAATAAAACGCATGCTACAGAATGGCTAGAAAAATCGTATCATGATTTGGATTCTGCAAAAATACTATTTGAAGCGGGGCATTTTACAGATACGATTGGTTATATTTTGCATCAAAGCATCGAAAAAATCTTTAAATCGTGTTTAGCCTACGAAAATCTACCTATTGTAAAAACCCATAATCTTATCGAACTCAATGAACTTTTAGATGACTTGGTGGATTTAAGTGAAGACGAGATTAGTTTTTTGGCAATTGCTACAACATATCACACAAAGCAAAGATACCCATCACCCCATAAAAGACTTCCTCCAAAAGAGGAAATAAAGGCTATTTTAGATTTTGCTATTGTGTTAATGGATACAATTTGCAAAAAATTTAACATTGATCTCAACGAAATTAAAAAACTATAGAAAATAGGGAGAAAAACATGAAAATACACTTCATAGGTATCGGCGGAATCGGTATTTCGGGGTTGGCAAAATACATGCGTTTTAGTGGGCATGATGTGAGCGGTTCGGATATGAAAGATACACATATTACGGAGCTGTTGCGTAAGCGTGGGATTACGGTGTTTATTGGGCATGATGCTCATAATATTCCCCAAGATTGCGAGCTGGTGATCCATTCGGCGATTATCAAGCCGACGAATTCAGAAGTCGTTGAGGCGAAACGTCGCGGGATTGAGGTGTTGCATCGTCGTGATGCTTTATTGCGTATCTTGAATGAGAAAAAAGTATATGCAGTGTGCGGCGCGCATGGTAAAAGTACGACGACGGCAATTTTGGCGGCGATTATGGATGGGAGTGCGATTATCGGTGCGGAGTCCAAAGGGTTTGGCTCAAACGTCCGTTACGATGGAAGTACCGATGTGTTGTTGTTTGAAGCGGATGAGAGCGATGGAAGTTTTCTCAACTCCAATCCGTATTGTTCGATTGTCACCAATGCCGAGCCTGAACACATGGAGTATTACAACTATAATATTGATGATTTTCACAATGCGTATCGCCGTTTTATCGAGATGGGAAGTGTTCGGGTACTCAATGCGGAAGATCCGTTTATGGCAACATTGACGTGTGATGCGTTGCGTCTTTATCCAAGCAAAGACATTACGAATATTACCTATACCTTGATCGATGATGAACCGTATACTCGTTTTCATCTCAAAGGGTTTGGTGAGTTTGAGGTGTGGGGCTTTGGGGAGCATATCGCAATGGATGCCTCTTTAGCGATTATGGCGGCGGCTCAGAGTATGAGTATTGCTTCGATTCGTGTTCATTTGCTCAATTTCCGTGGGATCAAGAAACGTTTTGATGTCATCTTCAAAGGGTCTGACCGTGTCATTGTGGATGATTATGCTCACCATCCAACCGAGATCAAAGCTACGATGCAATCGCTTACAACGTATGCCCAACTCAAAGGGTTTGAGAAAGTTGTCGCGATTTGGCAGCCTCATAAATATTCACGTACTGTCGATAATCTTCAAGCATTTGTAGAGTGTTTTGAAGGGGTGGATGAACTCGTCATACTTCCAGTTTGGCGTGCTGGCGAAGAGCCTCGTGAGATCGATTTTGCGACGGAGTTCGGGCGTTATAATCTTATCCTTGCCGATAAGCTTCATCGCGAGGGGGACACTATTCAAGTCATAGTTGGTGATGAGGTTCTCAAAACGGTTGATAAAGATTTAATTGTCGGATTTGGAGCAGGGGATTTGACCTATCAGCTTCGTGGAATTAAGTGAGAGTGTACCATTGAAAACCACACTTTCCGCTAGTCTTACCGAACTTTTCGGCAAGCTTGATCTTTTACCGCACGTAGCAAAGTTGGAATCTTTTTTTGCCCGTCCTCAAAACATTGCAATAGCGGGGGATCAAGAGCGTCACTTTCGTTTTATCGAAGCCCTTGATTCACTGGAGTTTAAAGCACCACAGAAGAGCATACCGTTTGAGGGGATCATCAACCATCTCAAAAAACAGGGTGTTTTACGCTTTGAAGATATTTTTGAGCTTCTTAAAGTGGTGCGCTATTTTCGAACTATGCGCAACAGTGGATTTACAGGACTTATCGGTGAGTGGATGGGGACGATTGTTATTCCTGAACCGTTCAATGAAATAGATGAATTCTTTGATGCTTCAGGTGTGTTTATCGAATCAAAAGATGAAGAACTTTATCGAATTTCACAACGGATAAAAGCGATTAAGAATGAAATTGCCGACTCGTTGAAACGTCTCTTTCATACCCAAAAGCTTACCCCTTATCTCGTTGATACTCAGATTCACTATGTGAATGACGAAGAGTGTTTACTCGTACGGGGCGGATTTAACCACGTTCTCAAAGGTGCGGTTATTGGACGGACGGGAGCGGGATTTTTTTATGTGGCACCTGATAGTATTTTGCGCTCCAAAGAGCAGTTACGAAACGTCAATCAAGATAGAGATAGCAAGCTGTACGAATACGCCAAAAAGTTTTCATCCAAACTCTCACCCCTAACACCGTTTATTGGATTTATCGACCGTGAATTTGAGCGGTTTGACCATTATCAAGCGCGTGTCCTCTTTGCCCGTGCTCATAATTATGCGATACTGAAACCTCAAAATAACAGTACGATTGTCCTCGATGAATTTTCCCATCCGGCTCTTCATAAACCTAAACCGATCAGTGTTGAGTTTCGGGGTAATCTCTTGATGATTACGGGAGTCAATGCAGGGGGGAAAACGATGCTTCTTAAATCCATCCTCAGTGCGTGTGCGATGGCGAAGTATCTTATCCCGATGAAACTCAATCCTCATAAATCACGTATTGGAAGTTTCAAGCGAATCGAAGCGGTGATCGATGACCCGCAAAGTGTGAGCAATGATATTTCGACATTTGCAGGGCGGATGGTGCAGTTTAGCCATCTCTTCGAGCACAAAAACGCCCTTGTCGGGGTCGATGAGATTGAGCTAGGAACTGACAGTGATGAAGCAGCGGCATTGTTTGCCGTTGTGTTGGATGAACTGATTAAGCGAGGGCAAAAAATCATCGTTACCACCCACCACAAACGCCTTGCGGCATTGATGGCAGATCGTGATGATGTGGAGCTATTAGCCGCGATTTATGATGAAGAGCGACGTTTACCTACGTACGAATTTTTAAGTGGAACCATCGGAAAAAGTTATGCCTTTGAAACGGCATCCCGATATGGAATTAACCCCGCAATTATCGCAAAAGCTAAAACAGTTTATGGTGATAATCACGAAAAGCTCAATATTCTCATTGAGCGCGGTAGTGAGATGGAACGAAATCTCAAACAAAAAAACAAAGAAGTGGATGAGCGGCTAGAATCACTTAAAACGCAAGAATTGACCCTCAAAGAAGCGCGTGAGAATCTTCGAAGTGAACTGGAACGTGAGAAAAATCGTCTTCGTGCTGAATATGATGTGGCGATCAATGAGGCAAAAGAAGCAGCTCGTGGATTGGATATAGCAGCAATCCATCGTCAGCTCAACCGTGCCGCCGCTAAAATCCCTAAACCCGAGATTCCGAAGATCGCTGAGCTTGAACCGATCAAATATGAGATTGGGCAAGCCGTTAAGTATCGAAATCAACGTGGAACCATTGTGAGTTTAGGGAACAAAGATGCAATGATAGAAGTGGAGGGGATGCGTTTACGGGTAAAACTCACAGAGATAAAACCAAGCGGTAATCTCCCTAAAAAAATCAAACCGACGCATACAGCGCAAATTGACCAAAAAAGCGGTTTGAAATTGGATTTGCATGGAATGCGCGGTGAAGAGGCGTGTGAGAAGATGGATAAATTTCTCTCCGATGCACTGTTGCAGGGATTTGATGAGGTGATTATCTATCACGGTATCGGAACGGGGAAACTTTCGTATGCGGTCAAAGAGTTTTTGAAAATTCATCCGAGTGTTAAGAGTTTTACCGATGCGCCGCAACATTTGGGGGGATTTGGGGCGAAGATTGTGCGGTTGTAAATAATCCTAGGGAAAGAAACAATGAATACTCAAGAAATTGATGCGCTAAGTAAGCAAAAAGCCTATGACCTTTATGATTCGGGTGCGATTCATTGTATTGAAATCGGCACAACGGCAGGATTGCAAGCAATTCACCGTTATTTATTTAGTGGTTTATATGACTTTGCTGGAGAGATTCGAGAATTAAATATCTCAAAAAGCAATTTTCGCTTTGCCAACGCACTCTATTTAAAAGCTGCTTTGCAAGCGATTGAGCAAATGAGTGAAAACACCTTTGAAGAGATTATCGACAAATATGTTGAAATGAATGTGGCACATCCCTTTTTAGAGGGGAATGGTCGCACCACACGCATTTGGTTGGATTTAATCTTTAAAAAACGATTAGCAAAAGTGGTGGATTGGGAGAAGGTGGATAAAAAATTGTATTTACAAGCGATGGAGCGCAGCCCTGTCAATGATTTGGAGATTAGTTTTTTACTGCAAAATGCTTTGACCGATAAAATCCATGACCGTGAACTGTTTATGAAAGGGATTGAACAGTCGTATTATTACGAGCAACCTGAGGACAATCGAGGATGAAGCATTTATTCAAAAAGGCTGATTTTTCTCTTCTTGACAATCACTAGCTTAATGATTATAATAATCCTAAAAAGTACAGGATATTGAACATGCAAGTGGTAAATTACACCGAAGCCCGCAATAACTTCAAATTTATACTGGATCAAGTATGCGACGATTTTGAGCCGATGATTATCACCCGAAAAAGCGGTTCGGCAGCGGTTTTGATCTCAATTGACGAGTATAACAGTTTCAAGGAGACTGCCTATCTTCTCTCAACTCCTGTGAATGCTTCACGTTTAGCAGAGTCACTGAAACAATCAGGTCGTGGAGAAATCGAGACGCATGCGCTGATTGAAGCATGATGCTCGGTTGGACACCAAACGGATGGGAAGATTATTTGTGGTGGCAGGAAAACGACCGTAAAAATCTCAAACGGATTAACCGTCTGATTCAAGACATACTTCGAAACCCGAACTCTTTGGAGGGGATTGGAAAACCAGAACGGCTAAAAGAGAATCTTGCTGGGTTAATGTCACGACGAATCGATGAAGAACATCGTCTCGTTTATGAGCCGAAAGAGAAGATAGTCGTTATCCATCAATGTCGGTTTCATTATGGGTGATCAATGATAAACGATTCATTGACCGTTAGTTCATTGTGATGAAAAACAACCGCCCCGAAGCCGTCATACTCAGTGTTGAAGAATACGAGCGTATCAAAGAACTTGCTGATATGGCGGAACACATTGGTTTGGCTGAACTAATCCGTGAGAGTAAGACTACGCCGAAAGAGTCGTATATTCCGTTTGAGGATGTTATGGCAAAAGCAGGAATCATCCTCTAATGGGCTACGCGATCAAATTCTATCCCGATGTCGTTTATAAAACGGCATTAAAACGAAGGAGTCTGTTGTGACACAAATTTTACAGATTTTGAAGATAAAAACGATAGAATAGTATTTTTACAAAGCACGACGGATGAAAGTATTCTCCATGAGATCAAAAAAGCTTCGAATTTGGTTGTTACGTCGGTGAATGAGAAAACGTTAAGCCCTCAAAGATTAAAAGAGATATTTACTAATGTCACTAACAATCAAGACCGAGATTATAAAATATATCAAGCGACCAAAGAAGATTATTCACAACATGTAATAGCTGTGCTCTTGGGGTTTTCTCAGCCATAT
>CANMHZ010000067.1 GCA_947497635.1 Helicobacteraceae bacterium
ATCAGGAAATGTTATTACAGCTGGAAAGAATGATCATTTTCTAGGAAAAAATATTTTTTCATTGAAAGATATAGATGGTAAGGAATTTATTAAAGAGTTAATTAAAAGCTCAAAGGCTAATCACCCTTATTGGGTCACTTACAAATGGAATAACCCTGCCACGCATCAAATAGAAATAAAGCATACGTATGTAAAAAAAGTACCCAATAGTGACTGGTTAATTGGAAGCGGTTTTTATATGGAGGGGTGTAATAAAAAAATTCTAGCAAAAAAAAATGAGCTCGAAAAAGCCAATCACAAACAATTGGAGACTATGTTTTTGTTATCAGCAATGATCTTGTTAATTTCACTTGTAATCTCCTATTTAATATCAAAAATGATACAAAAAAGATTTCTCAAATACGCTGAAATGATAGAAATGAAAAATAATGAGTTGAATGCGTTAAATCTAGGCTTAGAAAATACAATAGATGAACGAACAGCACAACTGAATGAGGCGTACGAGAAGATGGAAAAGATAGCCGTTACGGATACGCTTACAACTATCTATAATCGATATTTTTTTAACGATGCCCTTCAAAATGAAATAAATAGAGCAAATCGATATAACAGCTTTTTTTCTCTTTTGATGTTTGATATTGATCATTTCAAGCAAGTAAATGATGTGTATGGGCATGATGTTGGTGATCAGGTGCTAGTAAAGGTCGTTAAAGTCGCCAGCTCATGCTTACGAGGCAGTGATATTTTTGCGCGTATTGGTGGTGAGGAGTTTATGATAATATTGCCTCAAACAACGCTTGAGTCTTCTATTGATATAGGAGAACGATTGCGGGTTAGTATTGAAGAATATAGTTTTGACAGTATTGGCGAAATAACGATTAGCTTAGGATTGGTCTCTTATAGAAGAGATGAGACATTTGAAGAGATTCTAAAGAGGGTTGATATTGCATTGTATAAAGCCAAAGATACTGGGCGAAATAAATTAATTACTGCGTAGCTAAAGAGGGGAATATAACCCGCATAAGCGGGTATGAGGAAGAAAGATTAAACGGCTCCAAAAGAGGCTTTGCTTCCTCGTTTCATTGCTTTGATCTCATCAAGCGTTGCATCAGCCATACGAAGCGTTGTACGCTTAAACTCGCTACAGACGGCATCAATTTTTTCTTTATCCGACATCTTTTTCAAATCGCCTTTGGAAAGATCTGCAAGATCAACCAAATCATTCCATACTGAACTCTCATCGAGTGCGTACGCGTAGAAAGTGATCCCGTCATAGACAAACTTCCCTTTACCGTTGATATCGGAAATAAAGAGGAGGTATTTTCCATCAGGACTAAAGAACTCTTTGTATTTATCAAAAAATCGCTCAAAATTATTGACGCTTTGGAGTTCACATGCTAAAAAGTCGATGGTATCATTATTGGTTGCCAGGAGGACTTGTTTAATAATTTCTTGAGGTGGTAGGCTCTTGTCGGTTGCCATCATTTTACCTTCAATAACCACTAGAGAACCGCGATAGGCGTATTTGTAAGCATTCGTTGGATCGTTAAAAACACTCATCCACTCGAGATTATTTGCTGCAATGTAGTCTTGAATTGACATTTTGATTCCTTTGGGTTTGTATACTCAAAGCAATACAATTATCATTCTACCTTTTTACCGTTATTCGTACAATAATTGCATTTTAGTAAATAATACGTAGACTAAAGGAATAATGAGCATGCCCATAATACCTCCGAATTACGAAGTACTGTGGGCATTGTCACAAAAAGCGAAGGTGCCATTTGGACGAGAGATAGTAATTTTTGAGAGATAAAATCTAATTTCATTTTAAAAAATTCTCAATATTACATCAATCCGTTTAGCATCAAATAGCGGTACATTGGCTGAAGCATGTACAAATCAAACGCCCACCATATCCATCTAGGTTGTGCCGGATCAAGAGGGAATGACGGTGAAAGTCCGTCGTAATTGAACTCCGCCATAATGATTTCGCCGTAGGATACTTTGAGGGGACAGACCGTATAGCCATCAAACTTAAGAGCAGGCTCTTTTTTCTCCATCACAGAGATTAGATTCCCGACGACAATCGGTCCTTGATGACGGGCGCTTCCCCCTGTTTTCCCAATCGGGATTCCACACACATCTCCGATTCCGAAAACATTTTTGTATCGGCGATGTTGAAGTGTCTCACGATCCACTTCCAACCACCCTTTTGCTGTCCCTTTTTGCCATCCAAGCAATGAATTTGCAACCGCATCAACAGCATGCATTGGAGGAGTAATATGGATAAAATCGTATTCCATATCAACATCTTCTTCTTTATCGATCATGTCATATTCTTTGAGTTCTTTGTCAAATTCCCCTTGTACTTGGTAGGTATGATGGAAGGTGGCTATTTTCTTCTCTGCGTCGATACGGATCAGTTCATGACCGAATTTATTAGTAATGTTTCCATATCCATCTTGAACCTTATGCAGTGCTGCATCAATTTCAGGGAGACCGAAAAGTTTTTCTCCTGCAGTCGCAAAGGTAAAGTCAGCGGTCAATTTATCACGTTTGAGGAAATCATCACTAAGATAAAGAATTTTTTGAGGAGCACCACCACATTTGAGCGGAGTAGAAGGCTGAGTACAGATAACACGCGGTTTAGAGGTTTTTGCTGCTTCATGCAGAGCATTAAACCAATCACGAGTTATCGTTGCACCCTCAGCCGTTCCCGCGGCAAGATCGCTTTGATAAACACTGGCAATACCATGCTGTCCTAACATATCAGCACGTAGCCCTTCTATTTGCTCATAATGATATTGAACTCCCGTCGCCACGATCATATAGTCGTATTCAACCACTGTCCCCTTTTTCGTTGTCAGCTTGTTATTGTCAGGATCAAATGTCTCAACTTCGTCTTTTATCCATTTTACATCATCCGTAATATAACCACTATTATCAAAAATAATATCTTCTGGCGCATATTCGCCTGCGGCAACAAAAATTTGACCTGGTTGATAAACATGTTTTTCATTGGGTGCAATAATAGTAATATCAGGTTTTGTAAGGGCTCTTCGTAGTCGAGAAAGAGCCATCAACGCACCCGAACCACCACCTACTATCACTACTCGTCCGATAGCATCTGATGAAGAGGCATTGGCTGTTGAGGGCGTACCCGTACTTACCAATACAGTTGCTGCCACTGGTGAGAGTGCCATCATTCTCAGCGCATCACGACGAGAAATCCCCTCATTCTCTTTTATTTTTTTCATTATTTTATCGTACTTCATAATTACCCTTTGTGAGTGTCTAAGACGCTTCTAATCACATTATTACCGTGAATTGATTAAACTTTCTTGAAAGTGAATGATCTTTCAGTAATTTATTTTTGGAAGCAGTCTGGGGAGAAAAAGAAAGATACGAGTTAATGATGGTTGTTGTAAAAAAAGCTATTGAGTTTGCAAAAGAGAAATATAGGAAACTATAGATATAGAGACATTTTCTTTATACACCATTAGCAGTTAAGCAGTCTCATTTCCAGCAGTTACTTTGATATGCCATGGCTCATAACGAACACCATACGGATTATTACTCGTATATCGGATCGTAATATAACCACCATGGTACAGTTTTTTAAAAACATCTGTCTCTTCAAACTTTGATGTAAAATTGAATTGACCATACCCTACTTTGCCAATATCAAAATCACCGATACCATGAAATGTAAATCCAGGAGGGGCAATCGAGGCAGATGTTTCACGAAGATCTCCCCCTTCACATACCATCTTTTTTAAAAACAGATGAAGTTGTTTCACAGGAGCACGAACCCCTGACGTAAGGATCACATCATCTCCGATCAGCTTTTTAATAGTCGTATATTTCTCAACAGCAGCTCCTTTGAGAAGAGAGTGTCCTGTTTTGTCAATATAGTGAAGAGTGCTTTTTGGGGTAACCACGGTAAGTTGGGGAACAGTGCGTTCTCCATAAAAACCATAGCGCTTTGGATTTCCATAAAAAATTGTTTCTATATAGCCAATTTCATAAGGGGTAAGAGGTTTTTGACAATACGCCGCCTCTTTTAGCATTTGATCAAAACTAATCGTATTAAAAAGTACATATCCAACTCGATCTTGTACTGCGTTAAGCTTATCAAGAAGTGACACAGCAACAGAAGAAGCTTTTCGTATTGAGGTAGTTTCATTAAATTCTTCTCTTTGAGCAAGAAGCAAGGTGCTACTGAGAGCTCCTGCATAAGCTAAAAATACACGTCTATTCATTATTTAATCTTTTCTTGATGTTTATTTTAAATGATATTATTACTTTTTAGTGTTGCAAATAAGTTGCAAAGATATTCTTTGATATTCAGTATATGATTAAGCTTTTCTTTTAGAAAGTATTTCGACTTATATTCGCTTCTCAAACGCTTTGAGCTGTTCTTCACATTTCAAATAGCCACTCAAGTGCTTTTTAATTAGACCCCAAAACTCTTTCGAATGATTTTTATACGTAATATGCGCCAGTTCATGAATCACGGCGTATTCAATCAAAGAGGGTGAAAGTTTCATAAGCTCAGGATTGAAAGTAATCTGATTCTTGTGATTGCAGCTTCCCCACTTAGTATTTGAAGTTTTAAAATCAATATGAGCGGGAGTAAGTTGCATTTTCTTGCTCCATTTGAGCACCAGTTTCTTGATCTTATCATGCGCTTTTTCGAGGTAAAAAATTTCAATGGCTTCGCTGATCTTTTCTTGATCAACTTCTTGCGGTATGCGTATCTTGAATTTTGAGTGGATAAAGTCGATACCAACGTCCTCACGCTCTTCTTTGATTAGTTCGACGTAATAACTCTTTCCGAGATAATAAAGGCGTGAGCCTGTGATTATGGCATCTTGAGCAGGTGATTGACCGAGTTCTTCGAGTTTACTACAAATCCATGCCGCTTTTTTATGAACCAGCTTTTTAATCTCGTCATTATGCACCGAATCGTTTGCACGTACCAACACGGGACAATCCCTCTCGACGGTGATATAGGTATGTTTGAGCCGATTATTGCGCTGAACTTCGAACTCTATGGTTCGAGTACCGTAGGTAATAGCGGTCATTGGTTTTCTAAAATATCCACAATATCGACAGGAAGCGATTTGAGCAATTCACTATCCGCACCCGCTGCACGTAGTAAGGACTTAATCTCTTTACGGATTTCCCGTTTCAAATCGTCGTGATCTTTCCAGTCGGCTTTTTGGAGATAAATACCGATTTTGTCAAAAATAGCAATCGTCAATACTTTAGGATCAGGGAGTAGCTTTTTAATTTTCATGTAAATTGGAAACTGTTCCGTTGAAGCAAGCCCCATTCGTCTCCACTCGTCTTTAGCGTTTATAATCTCTTCTTGGATTTTATGAAATTCGCTTAGCAAATGCGCTTGATCAATTCGATCCTCTTCACGATCACGAATCAATCGTTCCAACCGCTTCGCCAAATCGTCATAAAATTCAGGGTTCTCTTTTTTATTGGCTTGGATCGTGTGTTTGATACGGGTTATAATTTTTTTATCTACAATTCCGCTGCCTGTCCTTGATAGTTCTTCTTCAAAGCGTTTGGAATCGGTAATATCGACTGCTTCAGACAGCAGATAATGAACTCCTGTCGCACGGAGGTGCTCATCGATGATCATTTGGATTTTTTTGCTCTCTTCTTTGGTGATAAAGAGCTTTTCAGGGGTGTGGGTATTAACCGCTTCAAGTTTAATGTCATTGAAGAGCTTCAAATCATACTCATACGTCATGGCAAATGGATCTGGCAATACAATATCCATAGACTTGTTAAAGAGCTTCACCAACTCGATATATTTATCTCTCAGATCATCTGGTTCGAGATACAGCACACAAGCGTCTACAAACTTCGCTCGCTCTTTATGGCGGTCGATTTTAACGCTGCTGAAATATGCCACCATTTTACTATGACGGTTTTCTAGTACGGTTTTCTCATTATCAATGTTCGTCATAACGTCACTGGCTTCGAGATCACCGCTGAATATTTTCAATGCGTCGGTGAGATAGTTGGTAATCCCCGCATAATCTACAACAAGCCCGTATTCTTTTCCACTTCCTGTTCGATTGACCCGTGCAATAGCTTGAAGAAGGTTATGCTCTTTAAGGAGTTTATCGATATACATACATTGAACGATAGGAGCATCGTATCCAGTAAGCAACATATCTGACACGATCAAAATCGCCGTATTATCAAACTGCTTTTTGCCGCCTCTACTCAAATCAACTTCGCTTCCAAAAGGGAGCTTGAAATTTTCAATCGCTGTTTTTACTTGATCTTCGCTCACGGCTAATTCTCTAAATTCAGGAGGGTCTTTCTTGGTATTCAAGCTCATGATCACTTTAGTCTCAAAAGTATTCAATCCCTGTTCTTTGAGTTTTAAAAACGCTTTTTGATACGCTATAGCTTGATAACGGTTATGACACACCAGCATAGCTTTATAGCCATTAGGATAGATCTTATCTTTAAAATGGGTG
>CANMHZ010000068.1 GCA_947497635.1 Helicobacteraceae bacterium
ACCCCTGCCGTGATTGTGTAGCATTTACGAGGATTGGGCGATGAGTGCATCGTTACAGCGTCTGAGGGCGGCGTATAATTTAGAGCGCTATGACGAAGCGATTGCGATGGCGGTGCAGATAGTCGCTTCCAATAAGGCTGATCGGGAAGAGGGGTATCATATTCTCATCCGTTCATTGATTTTGCAAGGGAGGTTGGATGAGGCATTAGAATACCTAAAGAGTGCATTGGGATATTTCCCGCATGAGCCGTATTTGTTCTATCTTAAAGCACAAATTTATCGCCGTCAGGATAAGCCCAAAGAGGCGTTAAAAATTATCGAAGAGGGATTACGTCGTGAGCCTAACGCTTACGAATACCATCATCTGCGTTCCAAACTCCTCCTCGATCTCTCCCGTCCTGTGGATGCCAAACGTGCCATCGATCAAGCTCTCACTTTGGAACCCTCTAATCCTGATTTACTTTGCACCCTGGCTATCATCACCTATACGCTGGACAACACAATCATCGCGTGTGAGATAATCGATCATGTGTTAGCGCACCATCCTCACCATAGCGAAGCACTGAGTTTGAAATCCCAAATCTGCACCGCAACATTGAGCGTTAAAAACACCCTGTTCAAACGGATTCTCTCCCAAGATCCATTTGATAGCTATGCACACAATGCGCATCGACATATCCGCCGTTACTACCGCATCGCTCCTATTCTTATGGGGCTTTATCTCCTTTATGCTCTCATCATCTCTTTGGAAGGATGGGCAGAGGGCAAAAGCGTACAAGGGTCGTTGCTTCTTCTCCTCTCTCTGTATGTGTGGCAGGATTGGCGGCTATCAATCCCCTTTTTTGCTGTAGCGATCGTACTGGGGGGAACTATCGCGTTGCATGAGTGGTACATCGTCCCCATCATCGCAACTCTTTATTACGCTATGGGTCGAGTTTCAGGAACATTGATTATAATCATTATCAACAAAATCATGGATATTGGGCGAAAGGGGCGACAATGGATGAACCGTTGAAGAGTGCAGTTGATGCGGAAGCAGGTATAAGTATCTTCGAACCGCTCTTGGAGAAGTACAAGATCACCTTTTCACAGCTCGGCGGTTTGCAGGAGCTCAAAAAACAAGCCTCCCTGAAAATCATCCAGCCGTTCAAAAATCCCGCCCTCTTCAAAAAGTTCAAAAAAAGCGCAGGTGGGGGAATCCTCCTCTACGGTCCTCCCGGTTGTGGAAAGAGCTATTTTGCTCGCGCGATTGCGGGGGAATGCAATGCGGCGTTTTACAACATCGGGATCGATCAGATTCTCGATATGTACGTCGGTAACAGCGAAAAAAACATCAAAGCCCTTTTCGACACTGCCAGAGCCAACCGTCCCGCAGTGATATTCATTGATGAGATCGACGCACTGGGGCGCAAGCGTGAACTGCTCCGCCATACCAACATGACCTCCACGATCAACGCTTTTCTCGCCCAGATGGACGGAGTCGAAAGCGACAACGAGAACATCCTCATTATCGGCGCGACCAATGCCCCGTGGGATGTGGACAGCGCGTTTCGCCGTCCGGGACGGTTTGATCGGGTCTTTTTCATCCCGCCGCCGGATGAGGAAGCGAGAGAAGAGATATTTCATCTTTATCTGCATGAGCTTCCCATCGAAGAGATTAATTATCATGTATTGGGTGAAGCAACTCCCCATTTCTCTGGAGCCGATATCAGTGGCTTAGTTGATCGGGTGAGCGAATCGGTGATCGAAGAGATCCTTAGCAGCGGTGAAGAACTCCTTATATCCCAAGAGGAATTGATGGAGACGATAGAGAACGTCAAACCCACCACAATGGAGTGGTTCGAGATGGCAAAAAACGTCGTCGAGTACGCGAATGAAAACGGCATCTACGATGAGCTGGGGGAGTATCTGAAAAACGAGATGGGAAGTAAGCGTAAGAAGATGGGGTTTTTATAAGATGAATTCAGAAAAGGAAAACGATGTTCGGCTTTTTTAAACGCAAACCGCAACCACCACAAAGCGATCCGCTCCATGATTGGATAGCGTCTTATACCCGAAGAGAAGTTGTGATTCCCCAAGGGGACATAAGCCGTATCGAAGTACTTGAAATCGGAGGGGATTATGAGACTCTTACCGCTATTCCTGATGAAATAGGACGATTGAGCGCTCTGAAAGTCCTCAGTTTGGATAAAAATTCGATTACATCTCTTCCCGAATCGATCGGTAATCTCAAAGAGCTCAAAGTATTGATTCTCAAAGATATGCCTCTCTCCTCAATCCCTGATTGCGTGTTTGACCTGCCGCTGGAATATTTGGTGATCGGGCGGACCGATATGTCGGAACTCCCCGCCGCGATCGGACGGTTAAAAAAACTCCGCATTCTCGACCTTTACACCTCACGTTTCACAACGCTTCCCGAGGAGATCGGTGAGTGTGGAGAACTGCGAGTGCTGAACCTCTTTAATTCCGCTATCCTGTCATTGCCCGAATCGATAGGCAACCTCTCAAATCTTGAAAATCTCGATATGCATTTATGTGCAATACAATCTTTGCCAGAATCGTTCGCGAGACTCTCCCGCCTCATTAGCCTTAATCTTCAAAATGCCAAGTCGTTTGAGAGACTGCCAGAGAATATCGGCGAGATGAGCAATCTCGAAGCGATCGATATCGAATCGACACAGGTCGATACGCTTCCCGCATCGGTATGCGCACTCTCGAAACTCAAAGTGCTCAACCTCTCCGGCACACAAATCACCGAACTACCGCCGTGCACAGAGAATCTCACCTCTCTAAAACTGCTCAAGCTCTTGCGATGTCGTGTCACGCAGTTGAGTGCGGGGATGGAAAGAGAGGATTTGGTTATTGTGAGCAAGCGCGTCACGACACCGCTGACCAATATCGTGGCAGACGATCCGCGCCTGGAAATCGAGCTAACCTCGGTACTTGAAAAACCGCTGTTTTTGGATCGCTATCTGGAATCAGTGGGAATAAAATAAAAAGGAGTCGAAGATAAAAACATTACTAAAGTTGGTGGCAGCTACACTGATGCTCACAAGCGTTGCGCAAGCCGCACCCAAATGGATAACGGTATCAAAAGCTGATTGTATCGATAATGGTGGAGAGATGAGAGATGGCGTATGTAGTGCAAACTGGCAAGACGCAGGAGGGATTTGTTCAGCTATCGGTGCAACACTTCCAACCATTGGACAGCTCAAGGGAGTGATCACGAATTGTGGCGGAGTAGTGGATGATTATCATAATGAGGAAAATCAAGCGTATCAGTCTTGTTATAAAAAAAGTGGGTTCATAAGCAATACCTTAGCCAAAATTTCCCTCCTAAGCCACCTTCAAAGAGCTATGAATAGCCCCAAGATTGGCAATCTGAGCGGAAACCTTCTTAATTAAATACTCATTAGCAAATTCTGGCAGTAATTTAAATACCTCTTTGACATATTTAAGCCCATGGTAGTGAGCTTTTAGATCAAGAACGCTCATCTCTTTCATTGAAGAATTATTGCGTAATCCATGAGAGAAATTCACCATAAAAGTCGATAAATTAGCCCAATTTTCAATAGGTTTTTTCTTGATATTCATAAAATCTTCCATTCCCCAATATTGTTTGGCATCCCTAAAAACAAACTCAATCTGAAATCTAAGAGAGTAGTAGTCAACTATCTTGTCATACTCCAGTTCCAAATCTGAGCTAAAGAGGGTAACATGTGCAGAGGATCCTATTTTGGTATTTATCTTTTGAATAATTACGATATTGAGGGGATCAGCAAACGTACGATGAAGCATCTTCATCTGGTATATTTTTGTCGTAATATTTTTATCTTCCTCAATAACGGTTGACTTCAAATATTTCTCAGGAATATTTTTATAGTCGATATTGTCACCATATTTCTTTGGTGAACCGATCCCGCTATACTTCTTCTCATTTGGAAAACTCAGGGCTGAATTTTTCTGAAGTTTTGAGATAATATCCAATCCGCACTGTTTCACCATTTGCGTAGCAGAGTTATTTCCAAAAGCTCCATCAAAGACAAAGTAGACAATGTCTATGTGCTTATTAATGCGTGTAAGTGCCTCTTTGATGGCATCTTGAACAAATTTCAGATACGGTGACAGCTCAACGTTTTTTTTATCTTTGTTGCTACTGCCCTTTGGTCTTCCTCGTTTGCCTTTGCTCTTTTTCTTTTGGCTCTTTGTTGGAGTTTTATCTTTTACACATCCCTCTTTATTCGGTTTGATTATCTGTTTAGTGCTAAGAGGATATGATTTTCTGTTCTCTACGCTTATCAAAGAGAGGTTCAAGAATGCTAGGCTTTTGATAACTTGATTTTGTAGTGAGGAGTAGAACCTATCCAATCCATAACTATGTTTCCCCGATTTGCTGACAACTACTTCATCTCCTCCTAGGAGATATACAGAACCTTTCATTTTAGTCAAATGTGTTTGTATAAACAGCCAGTTAATAGCTCCCCAATCAATGGTTGAATCAAAAAATCTTGTTATCGTTTTATAGCTCCCACCCTTTTCGCTCCACCTGCTTAGTCCCAACATGGTAATCCGTCCTCGCATTGAAAGGAGTGCTTGGATGATTATTTGCAGTCGCTTTTGTGTTGTTGTCTCAATGATAGGGGTTATACAGTTTAGCAGTGTTATGATTTCTGGCATGGGATAACTTTTTGTTTTTTTTGGTCTAAGAGTATATCAGTTATCCCATACTACTTTTGTTGAATTTTTGGCTAAGGTGTTGTTTCAAGTATCACAATATTATGGATGAGGTTTCATCTTGTTTACCTGTCGATGGAGGGGGCTTTGATCTGATTCTTCTCAATAATGTTTTGATCTATTTCGATATTGAAAAAGCCAAGGAGGTTGTAGGGAAACTTTTTTCTCTTCTTAATGAGGGGGGATGGCTGGTGACAACTCCGACTGAATACAGTATGGGGGTATTTGATTTCCCTCACGCGCAGTGTAGGCGTACGGGTTATTGTATTCAAAAAGTTTCACATTCCACAGCACTAAGTTTGCCCATTTTTGTGGAACAGGAGCTAGGTATCTATGAGGAAGTAGCCACTCCTATGGTACAATTTAGCCAGAACAATAATATTGAACATCAAAAGTTAAATGAGAATAAAGAGTGTATACATTATGATAGCGCTCTTAAGATGCTTGAAGCAGGTGACAGTGAGGGGGCAAAAGTGGCTTTGCGGCACGCCCTTTATCTGAACAACGGTTTGATTATGGCACATGTGATTCTCGGAAATATCTTGAAAAAAGAGGGGAGAAGTAAAGCGTCTATGAAACATATTAACAATGCAAAATTGGCACTTGAGCGGATGGAGCCACAAGAGGTGGTGGAATTGTCCGACGGGATTATGGCATCTGATTTATTGACGATGCTCAATACTATAAATTCTATATAAATTAAGGGAGAGAAAATGTTCAGTAATTTAAGTTTGAAACAGAAGATATTAGGCGGAGGGTTATTGCCTCTCTTGTTGGTTGGAATGGTCAATATTATTGGATTGATTAATTTTAACGGAGTGGTAGATAGCTATACTCAAGTATCCCATACCTATCAGGTGACTGAAATGGGAGATGAGATTGAGAAAGCTGCTTTTAATATGGAAGCAGGAGAGAGAGGCTATATTCTAACGGGCAATCTTACCTATTTGGAGCCCTATATAAAAGGAAGTCAAGCCTATCCCGTTCTAATAAAAGATTTAAAACAAATTACTAGAAATAAAGAGTCGCTTGAGGCTTTGATTGAAGCTGAAAAATCGTTGAATACATGGAAAAATATTCATGATAAATACATCCAAAAGCGTAAAGAATTAAATAACTCGCCACATATCAATGACATAATGAGTGCATTGGTCGGACAACGAAAAGGGAAACCTTATTTTGATGCGTTTCGAGTGCAGATGAAAATATTTGAAACAAAAGAAAAATCGCTTTTGAATATTCGTGTAAAAGATGCGAGTTCCGTTGTACAAATGACGAATGATGTCATTATCTTTGGGACGTTGATAGCTTTACTTTTAGCCATACTTATTGTTATTTTTATGGTAAAAATGATTATTGCCCCTATTCTTATTATCAAAGAAGCGGCGATGAAAATCAGTAAAGGTGAAATGAATATAGTCATCAATATTGATAGTCAGGATGAACTGGGACAAATGGCAGAAGCATTCAAAGAAATGATGGATAGTTTGAATAATATTGCGAACATTGCCCACCAATTAGGACAAGGGAACTTTAACGTGATTGCTATAAAGCGTTCTGATAAAGATATAATAGGCGAAGCATTACAAAATATGATTATAAATCTCAATAGCATTATGCAAGATCTCAAAGAGGGAACCTTCGCCCTCAACAGTGCAACGAATGAAATCCTTGCGACAACAGCACAAGTTTCTTCAGGCGCAAGCCAAACCTTCTCGGCTGTTTCTCAAACCTCTGCTTCCATCGAACAAATCAAACA
>CANMHZ010000069.1 GCA_947497635.1 Helicobacteraceae bacterium
GTTATGTGCTTGAGCATATTTTAGTGCTTTTTGGATCAGAATACGGTGGACGGAGTAGGGGGAATGAATGGCGATTGAGGGATAAAATCCTTCACGGCGTACTTCTTGAGATGCAAATAATCGCTCTTGAAAATCACCATAAAGTGCATCTGCCATAAGGGGATCTGAACCGATAAGTTCATTAAAAAAAACTACTTTTTGAGGCGTTTTTGCACACGCTTCGAGATCAAATCCATACGAACTTACGGCACCAAAAGCGGTGATACCATTCTTGAGCATCAATTGTGTGGCGTGTTGCATACATTCAGTATCACAGCTATTGATTAGCTCGTCACGGTTGGAAATAACACTGGAAAGCCACGGCATAAACTCTCCATAGGTGAGAGTAGAACGGTTGGCACTAAACTCAAGATGAACGTGGGGATTGATTAGCCCACTCATTAGCACTGAACCCTCTCCTAGCTCTTCACACACGTCGCCGTACGTGGCTCTAAGTTCATCATTGGGGGCAATGGTTATGATAGTTTTATCAAATACGATTCCGTGATTACGTAAAATCGTATCGGGGGTAAAAATAACGTCAGAAAGAACTATCTTCACAATAAACCTTTTGGAAATAAAAATTGAGAATATAAGCAGAAGTATAGCAGGCTTTTTTTTAGTGAAGATAAGCTACAATCGTACAAGTTATATTAAGAAATTATCATACTATTGTTATCACATAGTATTAAAGAGAGTGGGAAGCATGAAAGTACTCGTAGTGGATGATTCAAAATTAGCACGATTATCACTAATTAAAGTATTAAAGGAGTTTGAACCTTCTGCTGAGATATTTGAAGGGGAAAATGGCGCTGTTGCGGTAGAACTTTTCAAAAGTGAAAGACCGAGAGTCGTTTTTTTGGATTTGACAATGCCGGTGATGGATGGTTACGAGGCTTTAAAAATTATTATGGAAATTGATCCAAAAGCGCAAGTCGTGGTGGTTTCAGCTGATATTCAAACACAGGCACAAGAATTTGTTCTTCAACTTGGGGCAAAAATGATGGTTCCTAAACCAATCAATTCAGAGAAGATGTTGGCTGTTCTTCAGCAGCTAGTTTTTTAAGTATATTTAAGGAATACGATGCAAGTAAGTGAATTTTCAGAGGATCATTTGGATGTTCTCAAGGAGTTGATGAATATTGCAATGGGAAATGCAACGGCGTCTATTGCCGATTTACTCCAAGCGTTTGGAACGATGCACATCCCCTACATTTCAGTGAGCGATATGGACGGATTAAAATTATTTATTGAAGAAACAATTCCATCTGATCCTAGATACTATGTTACAAAGCAACTATTTGGTGGTGAATTTGGAGGTGAATTTATTTTTGTTATGACGAATGAATCGGCATTTAATCTTGGAAATTATTTGTATGATGTTTCTGAGCCAAACAGTGCAGATATTCTTGATGCCGTGATTGAATTGACAAATATTCTGAGTGCAACAATTATTAGCCGTTTAACCGAAGAGCTTAACACAAAAGTGCAATTTTTTGTCCCTTCCACCGAAGTAATAGATGGAAACCATCTTATTGGGGTAGATGAGACTCTTAATTATCATAAAATCATTATTGTCAGTACTCAGATGATATTTCAAAACCAGAATATTAGTGGGCATATTTTTATTTTAACAAAAGATGAAATGATTGAACGGCTTCGAACATTAATCGATCAAAAATTGGAAGAGTTATACGCATGATGGAAAGATTAGACTATTGTACGATAGTGTTTGATTCCTTGGAGAATGGGACGTTAATTGTTGATGAAGAGTGTATTGTGCAGTCATGGAATAAATGGCTAGAAATCAATACGGGGATTATGTCGGAATTAATTATTGGAAAAAACTTGGAAGAATTTTATCCTGAAATTGATTACAAAGGGTTTCAGCGTAAAATTCGTACGACTCTTCGGCTGAATACTCCCACATTTTATGATGCTTCGTTAAGTAACCGTTTCATTACTATTCCACGTAATAAAATTACTACTTCTTTATTAACTACAATGCAACTACAAGTAACCATATCTCCTTATATGGTTGAGATGAAACGGGTAATGGTCTCAATTCATGATATTAGTGATCTTCATGAACTTAAGATTACTCTTCAGCAAAAGATGGCTGAGATTGTTCATTTGAATAGTATATTGACTCAAGATCGAAAAAGAATTGAAATTCTTTCCGTAACGGATCCTTTGACAAAACTCTATAATCGGCAAAAATTTAATGACGTTTTTGAGATGATGTTACTGCGACGGCATTGGAATGAAAAAAACTCTTTCGGATTGATTATTGTTGATATAGATGATTTTAAAAAAGTGAACGATATTTATGGACATCAAAGAGGAGACAAGACGCTAATCACAGTTGCTAATACCCTTTCTGCAACCACTCGGATGGGTGATATTTTAGCGAGGTGGGGTGGTGAAGAATTTGTTGTTTTAGTTCCTGACGTGGATAAGGAGAAGATTCTTTTTGTCGCGGAAAAACTTAGAAGTGCTGTTGAAAATATCAATATTTCTGAGGTGGGGTCGATTACTGTATCTTTGGGTGTAAGTCTTTTTACTGAGAATGATATAGAAGAGACGATGATGCACCGAGCAGATGTAGCATTATATAAGGCTAAGAATAATGGACGAAATCGCGTTGAATTTATCTAAGTAAGGGCGAATAACCCCTTTTTAGTTCCTTATAATCTATCTATGCGTATAATCTACCATTTAGAAGTTAAATTAAGGTTTTTATATGAAAATTGCAGTCATTCAAGGTCCAAATCTCAATATGTTAGGTGTTCGTGACACTCAAGTGTACGGTCCAATGCGCTTGGAACAAATTCACGCGCAAATGAAAGATTTTGCAGGGCAAAATGGTGTTGAAATTGAGTTTTATCAAAGTAACCTTGAGGGTGAAATTGTTGATCGTATCCAAGAATGTTATGGAGATGTTGATGGAATCATTATCAATCCAGCGGCGTATACTCATACATCAATCGCGATTCGCGATGCAATAAGTGCCGTTAATATTCCGACAATTGAAGTACACATCAGCAATATTTATCGTCGTGAAGAATTTCGTCAAAAAAGTATGACGGCGCCTGCTTGTACCTCGTCTATTATCGGGTTTGGTCCGTTTGGATATCATTTGGCGATGGTAGGAATGATGCAGATTTTGAGTGAAATTCAAGCAATGCGCCAAGCACAGCAGGATGAGACACAAGTATAAGGATGGCGCTCTCTCGACAACTGGATAAACGTCATATTATTTTTATTAATCGAATGTTTCCCATGAAGATTCGAGAAGAGAAGGTGTCTCGTTATAGTGTTATTTTTGGGGTTGGGGGTAATGTTGGTGATGTAAGGCGGCGATTGAATCATTTGTGGATTTATTTAAGTCGTTTATCTCAGATTCAAAGGGTTCAGACGGGAGTTATTCTAAAAAATCCTCCATTTGGATATACAAAGCAGGCTGATTTTTTTAATACAGTAATAGAAATTTCTACGTCACTTCAACCTAGAGCCCTTTTGCGGTTGGTGTGGAGAATTGAAAAACATTTTGGACGGGTACGAAGTTTCCCCAATGCTCCTCGGACGTTAGATTTGGATATACTTTTTTTTGACAATCGGCGTATCCATTATCCGGAACTTACCATTCCACACCCTCACTGGAGCTCGCGCGCCAGCGTTAAAATCCCACTGCGGAGTATGAATCGCACTTTTCGGAGACAGTATGAAAATTTTAACGTTTAGCGGTTCTACTCCAGCAGAAGCACTTAAAAAGGCGCAACTGGAAGTGGGTGAGGATGCAATGCTTATCGAAACCCGTGAGATTCAAAAAAAATCACTGGGGAAAACGGCTCTTTATGAGATTGTCGTTGGTATTGAAAAAGAAGCGGCTCCAAAAGCTCCTGCTAAATCCAGAGAGCCATTGACGCAACAACGTCCGCTGGCCCAGAAAAGCAATGATGTTCTTTATAATATTTCAGAAGCAGCAAAACAAATTTCTAAAATTGCAGAAGTAACGAATGAAGAACGCTCACCCAAGAGAGAAAATTTTGTTCAAAGTGAAGATCTGAAAAAAATTAAAGATGAAATTGAGAAGCTAGGGGATAAGGTCAAGCTGATCCAAAATATGTTTTGGGAGGAAAAATCTCCAAAAAACTCTTTTCCCATTCCTCCTGAATTTGCAGAAATTTATCGACTTGCCCAGCAAAGTGGGATGAACCAAGAACATTTGGATGAAATTATGCAACTGACGTTGGAGCATATGCCCTCAAAAATGCGAGAAAATTCAGAAACGGTTAAGCGCTATTTTCAGACGTTATTGCGTAAGATGATTCCTGTGAGGATGGAGAGTTTCCCTAGAGCAGGAAGTAAAAAAGTTGTAATGCTTGTAGGTCCCACGGGAGTGGGGAAAACGACTTCGATTGCTAAGCTTGCCGCTCGCTATTCGTATTTTTTGGATAAAAAGTATAAAGTGGGATTGGTGGTTCTTGATACGTATCGCATTGGCGCAGTAGAACAGCTCATGCAGTATGCACGGATGATGAAGCTGGGGATTGAGACAGTGGTTGACCCGCCTGAATTTTCAAATGCCCTCAATGCTTTACGTTACAGTGATTATATTTTGATAGATACAATGGGGTCTTCACCCTATGATAAGGATAAAATTGAAAAAATTTATGACTGCTTACGTTCCAATTCAACTGAATATAGCGTTGATGTCGTGTTAGTACTCCCAAGTTCTATTAAATTCGAGGATTTGAAAATAACATATGAAAATTTTGCTCCATTAGGGATTGATACGATGATGTTTACGAAGCTTGATGAAACGCGTGGTTTTGGAAATATTTTTTCATTAGTCTATGAAACAAAAATACCAATTAGTTATTTTTCGATAGGACAAGAAGTTCCCGAAGATTTAGTGGTATCAAGCAGTGATTTTTTAATTGATTGTTTATTACACGGATTTCATAAAGGTGAGCCATCATGACACATCAAGCCGCAAAACTCGAAGAACTGGTTCGACAAAATGCGTATGTAATTCCTAAGAAAACTCGTTTTGTTGCTATTACAAGTGGTAAAGGGGGCGTTGGTAAAAGTACAATTGCTTCGAATATGGCTTATGTTATGGCAAAGCATGGATTAAAAGTGGGAATTTTTGATGCGGACATAGGACTTGCTAATCTTGATGTCATGTTTAATGTAAAGATTCAAAAAAATATTCTTCATGTTCTTCGTGGAGAAGCAACCGTTGCCGAGATTTTGGTTCCGATTGAGCAAAATTTGGTGCTTATTCCGGGAGAGAGTGGTGAAGAGATTTTTAAATACGCTTCAGCAGGATTGTTTGAACGTTTTATGAATGATGCTCATGTATTGGATGATTTGGATGTTATGATCATTGATACAGGGGCTGGAATTGGGGAGCATACACAGCTTTTCTTGCGTGCGTGCGATGATGTTATTGTTGTAACAGTTCCTGATCCTGCCGCCATTACGGATGCGTATGCTACGATAAAAATCACCTCACGATTGCGTAATGAAATTAATGTCATTATGAATCAAGTTCGTAACACGCAAGAGGCAACTGCTTTGTTTGAGAAAATTCAAAAAGTAGCCGCGCTTAATATTGGCAATCAGTTGCAACTTAATTTTTTAGGACATGTCTCATCGGATCAAAAAGTCTCTATGAGTGTTAAAAAAAGGGCATTATATACCCGTGAGTTTCCGATGTCGGCTCCCTCGAAAGAGTTGGAGATGATTGTTAAGAAGATTGCTAAAAAATTGGAACGGAATGTGCTAGCAATACCTGAAGAAAGTGGGCTTAGCGGGTTATTTAAACGACTAATGGAACACTTTTAATATTTCGTCAAAAGGTTCGTAATGCGTGGGCAAAATTTTGTTTTTTTCTTGACGGTACAGGGATTTATTGCTGGACTTGTTTTTGGAATTTTGCAATCAAGCAGTGCTGAAAACTTTTTGGGATTCGTTGTATTAATTACGATCTTTTTTTATCTTTTTGCCCACGTGTGTGTGGGATTCTATTTCCAAACACTTGGGATCAAAGTTCAGTCATTTCCAAAGCAAGCGCATGAAAAAAGTCTTGATAATTATGTCCGTGAGATTAACCGACGAGAACAGTTTATTGATGCCTATTATTTGCATAAATCAGAATTATTAAGTGAGAATGAACAGGGGAAAAAATGAGTGGAGCAGGTGTTTATACGCAAGAATTAAAGCACCGTGAAGATCAATTAGCGCTTCAATATCTCCCTGCGGTAAAGGCGATGTCTTTTCGTCTCAAAGAGCGTCTTCCTAGTTCCATCGATTATTTAGACCTTTGTGCTATTGGTACAGAAGAGTTAGTAAAGCTTGCGCGGCGTTACGATGAGGCTCAAAATGATTCGTTTTGGGGATATGCAAAAACTC
>CANMHZ010000070.1 GCA_947497635.1 Helicobacteraceae bacterium
AAAAGAGTTCTTTGGGGACAAATGGAATGGCGACTATACTCCAAGAAGTGGAACGAACCTTGTAATGGCAAGTGCACGCTCTGAAATAGGGGGAAATTATGAGGGATGGCATATCGGGTACGTCCACCGTCTTGAGACGATAATCGAAGCGAGTCACGATTTTGTTGATCTTTTTTATGCGATCAAGCACTCAGAGGATTTAACCGTAGGGCGACAATACGATCTTAATTTGAAAATTAACGGATTTCAAGCCGATGGGTTGCACGTGGCTAAATCTATCCCTTTGTATAGCGGTAATGATCTGAATATTAGAGGTGGTGTTGGGTTATCACTACTGCGCGGTATTCGGATGCAGCAAGGGGTGGTGGAGGGTACAGCTACTGCTTTGGCTGGCAAGGATTATAGCTATTCTGGGGTTGTTGATTATTACTATACGAGTAACTATTTGTATGATCTTGATCTCAATGTTCCGACAGGATATGGAATTAGTCCTGATATTGGGGTGATTGGTGATTGGAAAAATTGGCATAGTGAAATCGTCATTAATGATCTTTTCGGGTTTATGCAGTGGAATAATGCCCCCTATACCAATGCTAACATCTCCTCCAATACTAAGCATTATGATAGTGATGGATACGTACAATATTCTCCTACGATTACAGGATTGGAGACAACTCGTCAATTCACGCAACATTTTGAGCCCAAAGGCTTTGCTTCACTTCGATATAACAATAGTGTGCTTAGTCCATTTGTCCAAGCATCTACGACGAGAGGGTACATCTTTCCTGAAGGAGGGCTCCTTGTTACCCTCAAAAATGTTCCAACGATAAGGCTATCGTATGAAACTTTTTTTAGTTCTTACGGTGTTGCATTAACATCAAAATATGGCTATATGGGATTTCAAACAAATAAACTTAATCCCGATAAAGCGTCAACTCTAAGTTTAGCGTTTGGAATACACTATGCTTACTAAATTTAAATAAAAGGAATCACATGAAAAAAAATCTTCTTATTCTTTCCCTAGCGGGAATGGCAACAGTTCTCTCAGCGGAATCAAAATCGTTTGATGGGTATTCGTATGGGGGTATTGGGTTTGAGAGCGCAACGTATAAAGAAACACATGGATCACTTAAATCTAGTGCAAAAGGATCTAGCCCTGTTTATACAACAGGTTCTTTAGTTCGAGTTAATGATCGATATGACTTTTCTCTTGATTTTTCTTCGACGTTACTTCCATCTACAATTAACGAAAAATGGTCTAATGCCAGTGGAACAATACTAACAGATGATTACGCTCTTTTAGCCAATAGCGCACAAATTTTAGTGCACTATAAACTTACTCCTCAACATCGAATTGTTGTGGGACCTTACTATGTTTTAAATACTTTTAAACGTTATAATCAAATTGCGATTGATCCGACTCAAGTAGTTGTCGTTCCAGGTGTTACGGAAGAACAATCAGCTTCGGTGAGTGGAATCATTGGATATTGGTATGAAAGTAATACTGCAGCAATTGAAGGATGGAGATATAAAGGAAGTGCCCTCATCTCACATCCTTTGTGGCAAAAAACTACCAACACCGCATCTACAGGAGATATTGCATTTAGTGATATTGGTGGATACAACGTAGATATTTCGGCTTATGCAGGATACACTCTTTTTAAAGGGTTTGAAATTGGTACATTTGCTGGATACAATCGCCAACAGCGTAATGGTGGAGGACCAAAATTAGACAGTGTAGGCAATCACGTCACATGGCCAGAAAATACCCTTCAAACCTATCGTGCAGGTGTCAACGCCGTATGGCATTTTAGAGACTAAAAGAACAAACGATCCGAGAAGGATCGTTTTGCTTACAAAGCTACTTACCACGCCGATGAAAGAGCAAAATTCACCATCGCTTGCATCGGATACGCTGTTCCGTCAATTGCCCCTTTTTGACTTGCCATTTGTGCTGCAAGCTCGAAATGCAGCCATTTAGGCCCCGTTGCAACTCCTGCGGTATAAATAAGTCCAGCGGTATCATTTGGCGCCATATTTTGCATTAACCCGACGTTGAGTTCCAAGAATGAAAGATCGATATTGGCACCCCCTCCAACGTACTGTGTGTTATATCCTGTCACCGATTTATTTTCCGTAAGATCAGCATCAAAAGCGAGTTCGACCCAGTTTCCAAATTTATACGCCGTTCCTATGCGGGCAGCAGGTTTGAGTTTATATTCTCCGCCTCCTGCGGCTTGCGAAAGGGCAAACGCTGGGGAGTTAAGATTTTTCCCAACGAGGGCAACCGTTAGACTATCGGAGAAAGAAGGTTTGTACGCGAGACCCAAATCGACTCCGTAAGTGGTGGTATCTTTGACATTATCCTTTAAGTTGTTAAAAGCATTGTCAGAGTCGAGGGCAATTCTTTTGTTGAAAGTTTTACCCGCCATGAGCTTGAGGGCTCCTCCCACCGCCAAAGAACCATATCCTGTATCCAGTGAATATCCATATGCAAGGGGAACTTCAGCAACGGCAAGACCGACGATATTAACATAGGTCGTAGCGGCTCTGTTGGTAGCTAGATCACCTAGAGAATAGGCTAAAGAGTGATTGGCATAGGAAGTGCCATCAGACATAGATAGTAAACCGTCGGAACCTAGCTGATAATAGTTATTGTCATTACCTTGGAAAATAAGTTGCGTGCGCGATTGATCAATTGTTGCTAATGCACCAATATCGGACGTCCCAAAAAGCCCTGTCCCGAATGAGCCAAACGAGAGACCTAGATCAACTGTTGGACTAACTTGAAATCCTTTTTGATCCATCCCCCCAATGATGTCACGAGCCTTCAAAATCGTATCAATATCTGTCGACCCAACTACAGTATTATCATTGATATTACCATCGGCAATATTCATCACATTGGAAAAATCCAAATCACTCAAATCCCCAACCGCTTTTCCTGCACCCGTATCTTTGAGTCCAACTCCACCACCCAAATGGATACTAAACTTCTCATGGTTATTTGCCAAGAGAGCAGGGTTGTTATACGCTGCGAGAGATGAGGGAGAAGTAGCAATACCAGCACCCCCCATAGAAGCAGCACGAGCACCCAATACTTGGAACTCCATAGCAGAGACGGTTGTAGCAATACAAGCAGATGCAATTAGTGATAATACGATTTTTGTTGAAGTCATGATAATTCCTTATTTTTATAATTACTATTGTTGCACAAAGCCGTTGTTAAGTTAATGAAAAGTAAATAACTGGCTATAGTTTCTCTAAAATGTAACGAATGGAAACAAAATAAGGAAGTTTTAGAGAATATGAGATTAGAATTGCAAATGATAAAATTTTTACTACTAGCTTTTATTTTCCCACTTCTTCTCTTGGCGAAAGTTGCTGATTATAATGATGTTTTTGAAAAAGCGGGGGCGCATTATAATATCCCCCCCTTGCTTCTCAAAAATATTGCAACTATCGAAAGCGGCGGTAATCCCAATGCAATTCGACGCAATGATAATGGAAGCAAAGATTACGGGTTAATGCAGATCAACTCTATTCATTTTCATCGTTTGGCGCAGTGGGGGATTAATGAACAAAATATTCTTAATCCTCAAATTAATATTTTCGTGGGGAGTTGGCTACTTTCAGAGCATATCAAAGAGAAAGGGTTTAATCTTCAAGCCATTGGAAACTACCACTCTAAAACAGCCGTCTATAAAGAGAAGTGGTTGCATCGGCTTGTTGTGGCATTGAAAGAGTCACCCTAAAAAAGGGTGATTATTTGGGGATAACGATCTCGATTCCTAGGGTATCGACATCTCCGTCACTCTCTTTGGTGATATTGACACTTTGGGCTTGAATATACTTGCGAACCACCGCGATAATATCCGCTTTCATCTCTGCCATAAAAGGATAAGCGGTATTGTTGCGGTCGGAACTAATAGCAATACGAAGTCTATCTTTTGCAACTCCGGCACTTGTCTCTTTTTTGTTAAATAAAGAAAAAAAACTCATTGGAACAAACTTTTGATTTTACCCATCAACGAGGGTGCATTATAGGTTTCAACATCTTCAAAGGGGATATTTTCACCACATAGGCGTTTGCTGATACGCTTATACGCAAGACCCGCGTGAGATTTATCATTTAAGATAATAGGTTTACCCGTGTTGGATGCTTCTACAATTCCTTTGTCTTCGGGGATTTTTCCAAGAAGGTCAATAGAGAGAATATCCAAAATATCATTACTCGTCAGCATCTCCCCACTTGTCACCATAGCGGGATTGATACGGTTGATAACGAGGTATTTTTGAACTTTTTTATTTTCTTTGGCTCGCTCACATTTTGCATCAACTATCCCGATCGCTTTATCGGCATCACGAATAGAGGAGACTTCAGGATTAACGACGACGATGGTTGCATCGGCGTACATGATGGTGTGTTCAAATCCGCTCTCAATTCCCGCAGGGGCATCAAGGATGACATAATCAAACTCCGCTTTGAGGGTTTCGATCAGTTTTTTCACTTTCTCTTGAACCAGTGCTGATTTGTCTTTGGTCTGAGAGGCGGCAAGAAGAAAAAGATTCTCTGTATGCTTGCTTTTGATAAGCGCTTGCTTTAGCCCTGCTTCATCGTCCATAACATGCACCATATCGTAAATAACACGATTCTCTAACCCCAAAATAAGATCAAGATTTCGCTGCCCCAAATCAAAATCAACAAGGACGACTTTTTTTCCCTCTTGCGCAATCCCGATTCCAAGATTGGCTGTAGTGGTGGTTTTTCCAACACCGCCTTTACCGCTTATAATTGCATAGACTATGCCCATTTAGGTTCCTTTTCTATTGGTGATACAATGATCTCTTCACCATTAAAGATAATTTTATTAAATCTGTTTTCCAGTAAGCTTCCGTCAATTTCAGCGCCGTTAAAAACGATCATCGCTTTGGGAGATGTTTTTACCAGCATAAAATCCCCATTGCAAAAGATCATCCCATCGACCGTTCCCGTAACGATAAGATTCCCCTCAACGTAAAGCTTTGCCCCACTATTCACGCGGTTGAGCACTAACAGATCACTCTCTACTTTGATCTCTTGCCCACTTCGGACAATCTCATCAATAATTTTCAGATCACTTTGTTTCAAAACAAGTTCCTGATGTTTGTTATCCGCTACGCTTAAATGGGTGGTATACGTCACTTCATTGTTAATTAGATACTCTTCTATCACAGGGGTTATTTCCCCTTTTAGATAAATGAGATAATGCTTTAACATAACAATATTTTTATCCATAAAAGCTAAAAACGTTTTTTCAGAATCTATGGTTAATTCAAAAACACGAACAGAATACTGTTTAACTTTCACGGTAGCCCTTGACGAAATAGTTTAACGATTGGCAATTATAACATAGTGCCTCTACAAACATTCATGAGGAAAACTCTTCACTTTATCTACCTCTGTACGATTATGCGATGAAATGTCCAAGGTTTTGGTTAAGACCATCGGCTATTTTATATAGGTATTGAGAGGTTGTAGCAATTTCTTCAATACTTCGTGCATTCTCTCTGGCAAGATCATTCATAACTGAAATTCTTTTGGAAATACCATCAACTGCTTTTGTATTATTATCTGAATCAGCTACCATTTTTTTAATTGCGTTACTTGTTTCTTTTATAACGATAGCTGTTTGCTGAATTTGATCACCGACAAGCTGCGATTTCTCTCCAACTTTTTCAATACTTTTTGCATTTTGACCCATTTGCAGTGCTGCCTCTTCAATGGATGAAACAATCAGAGAAATAGTAACATTGGTTTGTGTCAAACTACCCTGCGTCCGTTCTGCCAATTTCCGAACTTCATCAGCAACGACAGCGAACCCTCGACCATGTTCGCCAGCTCGTGCCGCTTCTATGGCGGCATTTAGTGCCAATAAATTAGTTTGATCTGCAATATCACCGATAACAGAAAGTACCTCTCGGATTTGATGCGCATTATTCGTCAATTCATGAATTTTAACAGCAAAATTCGCCTCTACTTCAACGCTGTGGCGAATCATTTCAATCATTGCAATCAATTCATCTTTGGATATACGGAGTATTTCATTGGCTTCTTCGACTGCTTTAGATGTTTCTTCATTGTCATGTTTGGTCAGCGCCAAATGAGAAATCATTTCTTCCGTACTGCGATAAATTGCATCCATTTGCTTTGATTCATTTTCCATACGTTGACCAATTGCCAAAGAGGTTTTTGAAAGTTCTACCGCAACTGACGAATTTTCATCCGAGGAGTGTTTAGCATTTTGAACCATGGTTTGAATAGCCGTAATAAAAGAATCAATCGAGGCTGCTGCCTTTGAGGGTTCATCCATTCCTGTAATTCCTAAGCGCTTCGTCAAATCTCCATTGCCACTGGCAAGCTCCTCTGCCATTAATTGCATAGTTAAGAGTTTAT
>CANMHZ010000071.1 GCA_947497635.1 Helicobacteraceae bacterium
GTTTACTTCACCGCTGAGCATAATAATGCGATCTTTAAGAAGACGGGAATAGATGTCATACGACCGCTCTCCACGTCCTGTTTTTTCGATAACGTAAGGGATATAACTCATCGGGCTTACTTGATTTTGTCGTTAAGCAATTTGCTCAACACGCGATCTTCGATCATTGCCATTTGGATAGCTGGCAAATAACCTGATTCTTGGTAATTTTTATACACAGCAGCAGGATCTTGACCCATTTGCATTGCTTCATAATAGATAGTTTGCATAAGCTCTTGCTCATTAACCACGATGCCCTCAGCACGGGCAAGTGCATCAACGATGAAAGTTGCTTTCACAGCACGGCACGCATCCTCACGGAATGTTTCGCGCAACTCTTTTAATTTTTCAGCATCATCACGAATCTCTTGAATTTGCTCTTCGGTCATATCACGTGCTGTTTTATTCAACGCCATGTCCATCTCTTGTTCAACAATAAATTCAGGAAGATCAATAGTGTATGCGCTTACGAATACATCCATAAGATTTGGTTTAAGCTCGTCGTTATAAAGAGTACTCATTGCTTCGCTTTCTAATTGCTCTCTTACTTTTTCTTTGAGCATGTCAACGTTTGCATCATCGAGTCCTGGAAGCATTTTTTTCGCTAGTTCATCATCGATAACTACCGCTTCTTTTGCTTGGATAGCATTGATTTTTACTTTGAATTGAGCGGGTTTACCTGCTAATTTCGCTCCGCCGTAGTTTTCAGGAAAGGTAACGTCGATAGTTTTTTCATCGCCTTTTTTCATTCCGACAACTTGGTCTTCAAATCCTGGAATAAACTGACCGCTTCCCAAACGAAGTGAGAAATTCTCAGCTTTACCACCCTCGAACGGCTCTCCATCTACAAATCCTTCGAAATCCAACAATGCTGAATCACCGCTTACCAATGCGCGGTCTTCGTCAATATTAACAAGAGGAGCTTGTGCACCTGCTAATTCTTCAATACGGATTGTAATTGCCAAATCATCAATAGCAGGTTTTGCTACTTCAGGAACCATTGCTGCATAATCACCAAGTTCGATAGCTGGACGCATTGCGATGGTTACTTCAACATCAATACCGTTATCATTTTTTTCAAATTTTGTGATGTTTGGCTCACCGATTAAGGTATCCGCAACAATGTCCATCAACGTAAGACCTTCGTTCAACAAATCACGAAGTGCTTGAGCTTCTGCATCTTGAACGAGACGTTCACCATATTGTTTTTTGACCGCACTCAAAGGAACTTTCCCTTTGCGGAAACCAGCAATTTTTGCATCTTTTCTCAATTGATGTGCAATTTTTTCGACGTTTGCATCGATTGTATTACGAGTAATAGCCGCATTGATTTTCGCGTTAGCCGAGTCGATTTTGTTAGTAGTGATTTGCATTGAATTCCTTTGGGAGGTTATATTTAGATCGAGTAAATGGTGGCAATAATACCCAAAAAGGGTTAATAAATGGCTGAATAAAAGCAAAGACGTGTTAGAGTAATAGTAACTATTTTTTAAGTGAGACGCTATGCAATTAAATGATCAATTTTTAGAAGCGGTAAAGACGATGATTACTCACGTCGGCGAAGATGTGACGCGTGAGGGACTTCTCAAAACGCCAGAACGAGTTTTAAAATCGTATGAATTTATCTATGGCGGTTACAAAGAAGATCCTCAAGCAATTTTGAACTCGGCAATGTTTGAGAGCTCTAATGATGAAATGGTGCTTATCAAAGATATTGAGTTTTATTCGACGTGTGAGCACCATTTACTCCCGATTATTGGACGTGCTCACGTTGCTTATATTCCTGATGGGAAAGTGGTGGGACTTTCTAAAATTCCTAGAGTTGTCGATGTCTTTGCTCGTCGTATGCAAATCCAAGAACAGCTTACTGAGCAGATTGCTGATGCCCTGATGCAATCGATTGCCCCCAAAGGAGTAGCAGTGGTAATCCAAGCGCGTCATATGTGTATGGAGATGCGCGGAGTGGAAAAGATCAGTTCAACAACGACTTCCAGTGCTCTTCGCGGACTCTTTAAAAGAGATGAAAAAACACGAATGGAATTTTTTAGCCTTATTAATTCTCATAGCGGTAATCGTTACTAATTTATGTCATTAAAAGCATTACGAGAACGGTTGGGTTCTCAAAAACTACATACTGTTTTTGGGACAATTACGAAAATCTCTCCCACAATGATTGTTGCAGAGGGGCTTCATGTCAGTATTGGCGATACCGTGATGATTGTCTCCGATGTAGACGGTGCAGAGGCGATGGGAATGGTGAGTGAAGTGGAACGGAACCGCTTTTTTATCACCCCTTTTCGCTTTGTGGAAGGATTTAGGGCAGGGGATAGAGTCTTCCCCAACCAAACGGGGATGGTTATTGATGTGGGTGAGGGGCTTTTGGGGCGCGTGGTTGACCCTTTTATGAAGCCCATTGACGGCAAGGGTCCCATTTATGGAAGTCATACCGAACCTATTATCAAAGCCCCCATCGCAGCGATGAAGAGGGGGATGATCGATGAAGTGTTCAGCGTCGGGGTAAAAACCATCGATGGATTACTGACGTGTGGCAAAGGGCAAAAGCTGGGAATTTTCGCAGGAAGTGGTGTCGGAAAATCGACCCTTATGGGGATGATCGTCCGTGGTGCCGATGCCCCCATCAAAGTCGTTGCCCTCATCGGTGAGAGGGGACGGGAGGTTCCTGAATTTATCGAAAAAAGTCTCGGGGGAAATCTCGAAAATACGGTTGTTGTCGTCGCAACGAGTGATGATTCTCCTTTGATGCGTAAATACGGAGCGTTTAGTGCAATGAGTGTGGCGGAGTATTTCAAATCGCAAGGGCATGATGTTCTCTTTATGATGGATTCAGTCACCCGTTTTGCCATGGCACAGCGTGAAATCGGTCTCGCGCTTGGTGAACCCCCTACCTCCAAAGGGTATCCCCCCTCATCATTGACACTGTTACCGCAACTCATGGAGAGGGCGGGCAAAGAGGAGGGGCATGGCTCAATCACCGCCTTTTTCACCGTTCTCGTAGAGGGGGATGATATGTCCGACCCCATCGCCGATCAATCCCGTTCTATTCTCGATGGTCACATCGTCCTCTCACGTGAAATGACCGATTTTGGGATTTATCCTCCTATTCATATCCTCAACTCCGCATCGCGTGTTATGAACGACATTGTCACCCCCGAACACCTCGCCGCCGTCCGCCGTTTTCGTCGTCTCTATACACTGTTAAAAGAGAATGAGATGCTAATTCGTATCGGAGCCTACGTGAGAGGAAGTGACAAAGAACTGGATGAAGCGATTGCGAAAAAAGCCCAAATGGAGGCATTTTTATCCCAAGAAGCGATGAATGTGAGTGGCTATGAGGAGAGTGTGGATGTTTTGATAGGGATGATGGGGTAAGTTTTGCGATTATACGCAAAATGTTTCGTATTTAAATACTTTTTCATAAAAACTACTTGATTTATCTTTGGTTTAATTTAAATATTAGTATTAAAAGCGTAATCTATAAGTAGATTTTAATTTTTAGACAACGGAGGATCACATGCAAAATGCAAATAATACGAAAAGTGGATCGTTGATTCAGCTGATACGTAAACAACAGCTGTTGGTAATGTCGGGAGTGGTTGCTGGACTACTTGTCGGCTGTGGAGGAGGTGGAAGTACTCCAGCCGCTACGACCTCGTATACCGTCAGTGTTGTTGATGACAATATCGTTGGTGCAACGCTTATGGCAGGGGGATGTACAACTTCCAAAGATAATGGCGGCGGTATATATACCTTAAGTGGGTGCAGTGCCCAACCAGTAAGTATCACGGCTACAGGTGGTTTCATCGACACCAATGGTAATGGTGTTATAGATACCAATGAATCAACCCAAGATAGCCCTTTGGTACTCAGAACAGCTCAAGCGACGGGGACAACATTTAATGTTACCCCTTTGACAACATTGGCGTATGGTCTTAGCACTGCTGAGATTACTACGTTAAAAGCTAAGCTTGGGGGAATTGACCTTTTTGGGAAAGAAGAGGCGAACAAAGAGCTTAGACAAACCGTGAATGCTCTTTTGGCAGGAGCTACAGAGAGTGGTTTGGATGTTAGTACTTTTGGTGCTGCGCTAGCTAAGCAAATAAACGCAAGTGCATCAACTGGGGCTACTGCAATTAAAGATGCTGTTACTGCAATTAAAGCAAATCCGTCATTACTTGAAAATACGTTTGGTAAAGTAAAAATAAGTGGTTTTTTATCCGATAGCCGTGTAGATGCTGTTAATACAGGAAGCAATGCATTGACAGCGATGGTAGCTGCAAAAGTTCCTGCAGGAAAAATTCGTATCTCTGGATTTATCTATGATGATATTATTAAAAATGCAACGGTTTCAATCAAGGTAAATGCTAACCCAATTGCTGGAGTCTCTTCGGTTACATCAGATCCAACAACTGGTCGCTATATGTTTGATATTGATTCAACTCTTATTCTAACAGGTAAAACGCTTGAGTTTATTGCAACTAAAACAGTGGGGAGTGGCGAAAATATCAAACTTACTTCATTGGTTTCTACTGATAAATTACTAGACAACGTAGTAAATAGCAAAGCGAATGCTTCGAGCATGGGTGACTTGATCGTCTCGAACGTTACGACAGCCAAAGCAGTCGTTGCTCAAATATTAAATCCAACGGTTCTAACCGATGGAACACTTGATAGTACCATGCTTAAAGTTGAAGCAGGATATGCCGATACGGTGGTCAAAGTGGCAGGTGCGATCAAATATGTTGTTGATGATGCTGGCACGACGGGAGGTTCGGTGGATACATTAGCGTATGCCCAAACTCTGGTTACTTCTACTGGAGGAACAACGGGGATTATAATCGATCATAGTAGTCTTGTGACAGGGGATGTTGTTCTCAATGGACAGCTTAGTACGGAGATTGCGCTTGTTGCTCCAACAGCTGCTAGTGGAATTGCTGCCTCCAGAGCGATGGTCCAAGAGCTTCGAACACAAGCCCTTTCATTGGTTGATTATAACAACAGTGGTACCCCTGGATTTATCAATACGAAGGCACTAGCTGTTCAAGAAGCAACGCGCAATATTGCAGGACCGGATATGGGTTCAATTGGCTACTTTGTAAGTGCAATGCAATTGGTAGATAAAAATATCGTGAACTTTGCGTTAAATGTTCCTGTCACTGTTATTGAAGCAACAAAAGTAACCTCTGGCGGTAATTATTGGGATATGTATAGCAATCAATACACAGTAAAAATTCTTGGTAGTACTGATCTTTGGTCTCAAGCATATGAATTAGAACGATTGCTTTGGATGAATGATACACCTCATAGTTTAGTTGTAACTCGAACGGGAGATCATACTTACACGTATGTCTTTACTGATGCGAATAGTCTAAAAACATACACAGGAACGTTTGGAATCAATAATTCGGCAATTAATATGAGCGGAAATTTACAGGTTACAACAGTATGGAACTATGATTACTATAATCATATAGCATCTGCAGTACACAATACTATTAATGTTAGTGTGACAGGAACCGTTGGAGCAGTATCTTCTACAACAGGGCAATTCAATTATGCAGGAACGGTTAAAACGTATACTGAAAATGGGTCTCTTGATTCGACCTTTACACTTACAAATGCAAAATATAACCAGATTAAAAATGGTACGACGTGGATCTATGAACCATTAAGTTTTGATGGGAAATTTGAAATGAAAACGTATACATTGACAGGTAAGGTTACTGCATCCACGTATATAGATATTGATAATGGGTATGGTCAAATGATTCATATTCCTAAAAATGTAACTTTTGACGGAAAAGCATCAGACTCTTCTGATGGAAGTTATATCAGCGGATTGGTGAATGGAAGTATTACAAATACAATCACGAATGTCAATGATGCGTTATTTGATGTTTCATTTACGGGAAAAATTAATGTCCCAAGCAGACCGTTGACGACCGTTATTTTAACGATGAAAAATAAAGATGCGAATAAGGCAGATGTTACCCTCTCTTATACGTACGATAAAACAAAAATCGATATAACAGGTCTAGTTTCAACAACTGATACTATTTATGGTACGAATGTATCTTATACGGCGCAGTTGAAAAACCAAGCAGGGGTCACCATTGATGTCACAAGTGACGCAACAGGCAAAAATGTAATAGGTATCGTAAGTAAAGATGGAATTAAGATCGGAACAATCGATATGCTTAGTACGGTGCCACGTGTCATTTATTATGATGGTACGTTTGAAACTCTTATCTAATGGGTAAAGAGGTGTTTTTTAAAGGAGTAGGGTTTTCCCTTCTCCTTGTGTGTGTCTCTAACATGACGCTATGGGGTGATGTCCTCAGTATCGACAATCCTGCTACTTTGCA
>CANMHZ010000072.1 GCA_947497635.1 Helicobacteraceae bacterium
ATTATGCTCAGCGGTGAAGTAAACGATCAAGTATCCTCTTCTATCGTGGCGCAAATGCTTTTTTTGGAAGCAGAAGATCCTCAAAAAGACATCTATTTTTACATCAACTCTCCGGGAGGTGTTATTACCTCTGGGATGGCGATTTATGATACAATGAACTATATCCGTCCTGATATTTGTACCATCTGTATTGGGCAAGCGGCTTCAATGGGGGCATTCTTACTCAGTTCGGGTACAAAGGGGAAACGTTATGCGCTTCCTCATGCACGTATTATGATCCACCAGCCGTTGGGCGGTGCTCAAGGGCAAGCAACAGATATTGAAATTCAAGCCAAAGAAATTTTGCGAATGAAAGCAGAGCTGAATGAAATTTTGGCGAAAAACTGTGGACAAACGATAAAAAAACTCGAAAAAGATACCGATCGCGACAACTTTATGTCCGCTGCCGAGGGTGTAGAATACGGTATTATCGACGAAGTATTACTCCAAAAAGAAAAAGAAGAGAAATAAGGATCTGGATTGGCAAATATTAATAATCACAAGCGTTCATCCATCAAAGATGAGAGTGGTGTTATCAGTTCAAATGCACTTAGTGACCCCACAAGTGATTTAGAGATTTTTGCCAAAGAGGTTCTTAATGCTCTCATTATGGATAATCTTCCCCCTACCCCCAATAATTTTTCCCTCTATTTTGATCGGATTCTTGACGATAAAAGCGATGGTCTCCGTCGCCAAATTGGTGCTATTCTTGAGCTTGAAGAGGGAAATGGGGATGAGAAAAACATAGGACTTGAACGAACACTAAAGCAAGGTTTTTCTTCCATTAAGAGCATCTTACAACTGACGGTAACGCTCTATAAAAATATGACTTTAATGGAAAAAATTCTCAATAAACGTCAAGATGAGATGAAAAATACCCCTTCTATAGCAGTCGCAGGCGATCTTCTCGTCTCTCTTAGCAGTGATATTGGTAAACTTGGGAATATCCTAAAAAAACAAGTCTCTCACATGAAAGAGCTCTACAATGAAACGGCTACCGTTGTCCGACAAGTAGAGAATGAGACTATTTTTGATGACCAGTATGGTGTCTATAATAAACGTTATCTTACGGCTAAACTCACGCAAGAATCACACCTTATTGAAGAATTTCATCACAAAAGTTCTCTCATTATGGTTCAACTTTCAACGACAACCATCTCTCAAATTTCAGGGGAAAAAGCCAAGGGGCTCATGATGCGAACCGTTGCCCGTTTGCTCCTTAAAACTTCACGTCGAAGCGATACAGTCGCCCATTACGGGGAAGGGATTTTTGCTATGATGCTTAAGCATACGGATATTGAAAGTGCCAAGCGTGCTGCTGATAGGCTCTATGATTTGGTCTCGGGAACGAACTTTTTTCTCGGAGAAAATGAGATTCAACTCCGTATAGCAATAGGAGTTTCTGAGATTAGTCCCGCTCGTACAATTGAAAATACACTAACATGCACACTCGATGCCATGGAGAAAGCTAATAATGAAAAAAAATACCACTACGTTATTTGTAACGGCTAAGCGATTTTAATCCATGCAGTTACAAATAGTCACTTATCCCAACAAAACACTTAAATTACATTCAAAGGCGGTGGAGAATTTCGATAATGATCTCCATGCCTTCTTGGATAATATGTTTGAAACCATGATGAGCAATAATGGTATTGGACTTGCTGCAATTCAGGTCGCTCGTCCTATTCGTGCATTGCTTCTGTGCATTCCCGATGAAGAAGGGGAACAAAAGAGAGAGAATCTTCTTGAGATACTCAATCCGACCCTCCATAATCCCAAAGGGCAAACCCTTTATCAAGAGGGATGTCTGAGTGTCCCTGGGTTTTATGAAGATATTGAACGGTTTGAGTCATTAACGTTACATTATCAAAACCGTCACGGTGAGGCGTGTGAGCTAGAAGCCAACGAGCTTTTAGCTATTGCGATACAGCATGAAATGGATCATCTTGAGGGGAAACTTTTTATTGAAAAACTCTCGTATAATCGCCGTAAGAAGTTTGAGAAAGAGTATAAGAGAGCCCTTAAAGAGAAACGATAGTTAAAAATTATTGCATTTTGCCCTATTTTGCGCTAAAGTAATCCATTTCGCTACAATCATCGTACACAATTTGGGAGAGATACGATGAAACAATTACTCTGCGCAACGTTCGAGGGGATTGACGCGAAAACCGTCGAAGTGCAATTTACCGCTACCAAAGGGCTCCCCGCTTTTACCATCGTCGGGATGGCAAATACTGCCATTGCCGAGTCCAAAGAGCGGGTTAAATCAGCCCTACTGAGTAACAATTTCACTTTCCCTCCCAAGCGTCTTACCATCAATCTCGCCCCCAGTGACATACGCAAAGAGGGTTCCCATTTCGATCTTGCCATTGCTACGCTTATTGCACTTGGAGAGACTACAGCTATTCTTGAGGGGTGGTATGTTTTCGGGGAACTTGGGCTTGATGGGAGTGTGAGCGAAAACACCCTACTTTATCCCATCATCCTCTCTCTTGCCAATCAAGGGATCATCACCAAAGTGATTGTCCCTGCCAATGCCCTTGAAAAACTCTCCCGCATCCCCAATATTCAGTTTTATGGAGCTCATACCCTCAATGAGACGCTCGAAATATTGCAAAATCTCCACCCAAGCGTCCATGTTAGTCCCACCACTTTTACCTATCCTACTCTTACACATGAAGCGAAAGACTATTTTTACCACCAAGAGTATCCTCTCGATTTCAAAGAAATAAAAGGGCAAGAACACGCCAAACGTGCTGCCCTTATTTGTGCCGCTGGGATGCATAATATCCTCCTAGAGGGTTCCCCCGGATCAGGGAAATCCATGATTGCCAAACGGCTTCACCATATCCTCCCACCTTTGCATAATGATGAGATGTTAGAGTGTGCGAAGCTTGAAATCCTCGATGGGAAAGAGCCATCTTTTGCCCCTACTCGCCCTTTCAGAGCCCCACACCATACTAGTACCCAATCTAGTATTTTCGGAGGAGGAAGTCACAAGGCGCAGATCGGTGAGGTAGGATTGGCACATGGAGGGATGCTTTTTTTTGATGAGCTCCCCCATTTTTCCAAAAATATCCTTGAAGCGTTGCGAGAACCCCTCGAAGATCGTCACATTCGTATTTCCCGTGTCAATTCTAAAGTCACCTACGCCGCCAATTTTCTCTTTGTTGCGGCGATGAACCCCTGCCCTTGTGGTAATCTTCTTAGCAAAGTAACCCCCTGTCGATGTTCCGATGTGGAGATCAGCCGTTACCGTTCCCGCCTCTCTGACCCCTTTTTAGACCGTATCGACCTTTTTATCCAAATGCACCAAAGCAATGCCGAAGACAAACCCTCGTTTACCTCCGAACAACTTCATCAAAAAGTACGCAATGCCTTTATGCAACAAAAAAGACGGGGGCAAGTACGTCTTAATGGTTCCCTTACCGATCAAGAGATACCAAAATTTTGTCCTCTAGCAGAAGAAGCGCAAAAGATTATGGATCAAGCTATCGGACGGTTTGGATTGTCGTTTCGAGCGGTGGGGAGGATTTTAAAAGTAGCGAGAACGATTGCCGATTTGGAAGAGTGTGAGGAGATACGAAAAGAGCACCTCTTGGAGGCACTCAGTTATCGGAGGAGGTGATTAAAATTCAGCACTCTCCATCTCGTAAATACTTTTTGCAAAACGTTAAATCATCTCGATTATAATCTTGTCCAGTTCTTGTTCTCTGATATTTTCTAGGTCACTTTTATCGTAGATATAAACGAGATAGATTTTCGTATCGACTACTTTTAGGAGAGTTATGAGACGATAACCAGCGCTTTTGCCTTTGTTTTTGTCGGAATTTGCGATGCGAGCTTTGTAAATTCCTTGACCTAGAGATATGCCCAAATCGTTCTCATTTTCAATAGATAACAAAAATTCTTTCACATCATAATCGAGCTGACGGAATCGCTTTAGTAGGTCTTTTTTAGATTTTTGATACGAGTCTGATTCTAAAACGGTAAAATCAGAAACCTTCACCCTTTCATCTTTACGATTATTCCTGTATCGCTCACTCTATCATTGTTAATATCATCGAGGCTTGCGCGTATTGCTTTACGATGCTTTTCTAGTTCTTTTGCTTTTTTATCTTCTTGTGTTTCGATTTTAAGGGCATTTTTTGGGAACAATTCTAAAAATGAAAAAAATTTATCGGCATAATGATCACTGACTCTGATAGTTACCGTTTGCATTTACGCTCCTTGCTTGTTATATTTCTTCTCTAGCAAAAAATACTGACCAATACTAGTATTTGATATTGTAGCAAACTATTGATTTTATTGGCATATTAAAACACTGAATCCCGTATCAAGTACGAGATGACAAAAGATTTAAAACGTCGCCACAACCCATTGGGTGATAACAAACCCACCCACAACAAGCCAAAGAAACATTGAACCTGCCGTATAAATCGGTGCAAGTCCCAACCCTTTGAACTTCGCGAAACGTGTCCCCATACCTAATGCTGTCATTGCCATAGTGAGCAAGAAGGTGTCGATAAGATTGATATTACCAATTACCCCTTTAATTACTGTCGCCATATCAGCAGGTGCAGTTAAAGTGTAATTTTGAATCAGAGAATTGACCCCTGCCATACCGATAAAGTAGACAGCAAACCATGGGATGACGAGTTGCATTTTTGACGCTTCGCCCCCCGATTTTTTCGCCATCATTCCAAGGACTAGCCCCAAGATAATCAACATTGGTGCAATCATAATAACACGGGTCATTTTTACAATAACCGCCGTATTCGCCATATCAGCCCCAGCTCCCGGAACCGAAGCAGGGACAGCAACGACTTGGGCTACTTCATGAATCGTCCCCCCAACATACATTCCAAACGTCGTAGGGCTCATGTGCAAGAAGCCCGTAGCGGGTTCAATAATCGTCGCATAAAGGACAGGATACAAGAACATCGAGATTGTCCCAAAAAGGACAACCATCGAGACAGCAACTGCCGTTTTGTACTCTTCTGCCTTCAGAACAGGCTCCGTTGCCAACACAGCCGCCGCACCACATACCGATGCCCCCGAAGCGGTCAAAATAGAGGTGTCTCGGTCCATTTTGAATACTTTCGTCCCGAGCCAGATACCAATGATCATCGTCGAAGAGAGAACGAGCAATGAGACCATAAATCCTTGCATCCCCACTTCTGCTATTTGTTGAAAAGTGATTCGGAAACCGTAGAAAACGATCGCAAAACGGAGAATCTTTTTTCCCGAAAAGGTGATTCCGCTCTCCCATGCCGATGGAAATTTATTATGAAGCGTATTAGCATAAAAAATACCCAAAACAATACCGACAACCAAGGGTGAGATCCCCAAGTTTTTGATGAAAGCAAGATCGGCGATCATCGTTGCAGCCGCTGCAAAAATAGCGACAAAGAGGATACCGTTAAGGGTACCTTTACGCTTTTGAGGTGAAAATGGCATATAGTGCCTCCTATATTAAAATCTTATTATAGCAAACGGTTATTATTGTACTGTTAACTCTAAACGGGTTGGAATTCCCTCTTTTGGATCAAACGCACTTTTTTCATGTGCTCCTATGGATACACGACTCGCCAATAGTGGATTTCTCGAGAGATAGTCTGTGATTATTTTTGCCCGAGTATCTGCCAACTTTTCGAGCTCTTCTGGGGTAACTATTTGAAGAACACTCAGTTTCTCGACCAAGGATACCGTATAGTTTTGGATGAATTCCGCCTCTTGCGGATATTTCTTTTCCATCATTAGACGAAGCTCTTTAAGCTGCGAAGGCTCCATTTGTTTTTTCGCCATCGCTTCAAGATTTTCCACACTCAAAGCATCCGCTGGACTCAATTTTTGTTTAGGGTGTTGTGCCATGATAGCGGTGATAAGTTTGTGTACTTGTAGCGAATGGGTATCCTCACTCACCGACCATCCTCCATGTACTGCGAGGGTAAGTTTCGGTCGTTTTGCCATGACTGTTGCAAGCTTATCCAATTTTTCACGCATGGGTGGGGATAACCTCTCTTCGCCTGCTTCAAACGAGACTTTTGAGAGGGCATCATTTTCCGAACTCATCCCCATTAAAGATCCCAACAAACGAAACGGTGAAGTGACTGCTTTTGTAAACAAATTACCGATTACCTGCCATACTACTTTTCCATAACGGAAATTTGGATCGGTAACATTTCCCTCAATGGGGAGATCAATATCAATCACCCCCTCACTGTCTTCGAGCAATGCCACGACCAGTTTCATCGGCCACTTCGCACCTCCTTCAATCTCCTCTCTTAGCTCTATTTTTTTGATAACAACATTATTTTGCGCATCAAGGGCTCCTTGTTTGATCTTGT